>CAYOHQ010000069.1:0-11596 GCA_964403805.1 uncultured Thioalkalispiraceae bacterium
ATGGGTTATATAGAATGAGTGAATCAGTAGCAGTAGAAGAAAATAAAAATGATGTTAATTCAGTAATTGAAGAACAACTACCACCGCTTGGTAAAACACATACACAAAAAATTCCAGCAAATAAAGGTCATGTTGTAATTGATGATGTGACGGTTGATTTTGGTAAAGGTGTCGTTGCCGTTAAAAATGCATCACTTGATATAAAACCAGGTGAATTTGTTTGTTTATTAGGTCCATCAGGTTGTGGCAAGTCAACATTGATGAATACCGTTGCTGCATTTGTTAAACCAACTTCTGGTACTGTAACCGTTGATGGTGAGAAAATTAAAAAACCTGGAAATGATCGGGGTATGGTATTTCAACAACATTCATTGTTTCCTTGGAAAACTGTCTGTGAAAATGTTGCGTTTGGTCCATTGATGGCAAAAAAAGGTAAAACTACTGCTACCAGCATTGCGCGCTCATTTATTGAAATGGTAGGGTTGTCGGCTTATGAAAATAGTTTTCCGGGTATGCTTTCTGGAGGAATGAAACAACGTGTTGGTATCGCACGAGCACTCGCAAATTATCCAGACGTATTGTTGATGGATGAACCCTTTGGCGCATTGGATGCTCAAACCAGGGCAATGATGCAAGAGAATTTGTTACAAATTTGGGGAGAGTTTGGTATTACAGTTATTTTTGTAACGCATGATATTGATGAAGCTGTATTTTTAGCTGATCGAGTGGTTGTGATGAGTGCAAGTCCTGGTAAATTGATCGCGGATATAAAAGTTAATCTGCCTCGACCTAGAGATGCTTCAATGGTAACAACTGAAGAATATGTGGCAACCAAGAAAAAATGCATGGATCTTATTCGTGCAGAGTCACTGCGGGCCTTTGAATTACAGAGCGCAAAATAATTGTAATTTATGGATATTGCTCTAAATAAAAAAATAGTTTTCGTAGGAATTGGTATATTACTAACAAGTTTTTTGATAACTCAGTTTAAGGCAAGTGATAATCTTAATGTACCAATGCTGATAAAAGATGTAATTGTTAATCCACCAACAATTATAAATAGTTTAAATTTGATTGACCATAATAATAAGAAGGTTAATTTAGAATCTTTAGTTAATAATTGGACATTTATATTTTTTGGATATACTAACTGCCCGGATGTTTGTCCGGCAACATTGTCACAATTAGTTCAAGTTAATAAAACGATATTAAGTAGTAAAAATAGTAAAGTAAATACACAGTATTTTTTTGTGAGTATAGATCCAGAGCGAGATACTATTAAACATCTCGCAGACTATATTAAATATTTTGATTCTGACTCAAATAAAAATATTTTTGGAATTACTGGCATTGAAAAAAATTTAATGCAATTTGAGCAACAATTAGGTGCATTTCATAAAATTGATAAAGAGGTAAATAAGAAAAATTACAGAGTTCAACATAGTGCTGAAATTTTTCTTATTAACCCAGCAGGGCAGTTAACCGCTAAATTTTTACCGCCAATGGATGTGAAAAAAGTAGTAAAACAATTTGAGTTATTTGTTAAAAATTACACTAATACGGTTACTTGATTTTTAAATGAAACGAAATACTAAACAAATGACCATCATGATTTTAGCAATGAGTATTAGTAGTAGTTTAATTGCGGGTGAAATTGATACATCAGGCCAAGAGCCTTATGAGCAATGTGGCTACTGTCATGAGTATGATGGTAATTCAAGAATGCCATCGTTTCCACGCCTAGCAGGACAAAAGTCAGCATACATAATAAAACAATTACGAGATTTTCGTTCTGGTAAACGTTTAGGTAAAATGCAAGCAACGGCTGAATTATTAAGCGATAAAGACATCAAGATAGTAGCGAAGTATTTTAGTAAGCAAGTAGTAATCAGTAACGTGGATAAAAAGTTATCAACAAGTCAAAAACAACTGGCCGAACAATTATTTTTTCGAGGTGACAAGGCTCGTGGTCTTAAATCTTGTGTGAGTTGTCATGGTGTTAATGCTCTTGGCTCAGGAAATATACCAAGACTAGCAGGGCAGCATGCAACTTACCTTAATCAGCAGCTTAAATTGTTTAAATCGGGTAAGCGTAAAAATGACGTGTTTGGACATATGCAAACTATTGGAGGGTTATTACATAGTCATGAAATTAAGGCGCTAGTAGCGTATTTGTCTAGCTTAAAAGTTTCTGATCAAAGTGCTCTGCAAAACAAAAAAATGGCATTAAAAACAAATAGATATGAATAGATATGAATAGATATGATAAATCACTCTGATTTAATTAAAAGGAGCTCTATAGCATTGACTTGGCAAATATAATACTTATAATGACATGTTATAACATGTCATTATAAGTACTAATTTATAGGTCAATTTATGGACAATGAGAAGATAAAGATGAAAACCGTTCGTAATGAATCAGTACAGCCACTCTATGCGCAAATTAAGGAAATCTTAAAGCAGCGTATACAAGATGGCGATTATGATATTCACGAACGCTTACCTTCAGAGAGCGAAATGATGAAGGTCTTTGGAGTTAGTCGAATTACGGTGAGGCAGGCATTACGTGACTTACATACTGAAGGATTAGTATTTAGCGTACAAGGTAAAGGCACATTTGTGTCAAGACCTAAAGTGGTACAAGACATTCAACGATTGCAAGGTTTTGGTGAGGCAATGTCACCACTAGGGCATGAAACATCAACCCGTGTAATTGGCATTCAGGAAGTTCGTGCATCAGGAGAAGTTACTGAGGCATTAAAATTAGGCCGTGTAACCGATGTTATCGAGTTAACCCGTATTCGTTTTTTGAACCGAGAACCTATCTCATTGGATAAAAGTTTTTTTCCAATTGAAATAGGACAAAAATTACAGGGGCGCGATCTTACTCAGGATATTTTTCCAATGCTTGAGAATGAGTTTGGGGTTGGTCTTGGCCATGCGGATTTAAAAATTGAAGCAACGGATGCAAATGAAGAGCAAGCACAACGGTTAAACGTTGATATAGGTTCTTCAATATTAAGAATTCAACGATTGGTATTTTCACAAGCAGGTGATCCAATTGATTTTGAGTATTTGTCATATCGAGGTGATGCGTTTCAATATCAAGTACGTGTCGAACGAGATTAATATAATTAACAACTAGTCAGGTAAATAATTATGAAAGATAAAGCAAAAACCGATGATATTTTAGAAGTTGATATTTTGGTGATCGGCGGAGGTACTGCTGGACCGATGGCTGCAGTTCGTGCAAAAGAACAAAATCCTAAATTAAAAGTTGCTGTACTCGAAAAGGCCAACGTTAAACGAAGTGGCTGTATTAGTATGGGAATGGATGGCTTGAATAATGCGGTTATTCCTGGTCACGCAACACCTGAACAGTATGTTAAAGAAATTACTATTGCCAATGATGGTATTGTTAATCAAAAAACAATTATGGCCTATGCAACTAAAAGCTATGACATGATTAACAAGCTCGATGAGTGGGGTGTTAAATTCGAAAAAGACGGAACGGGTGACTATAACGTTAAGAAAGTTCATCACATGGGTACTTACGTGCTGCCAATGCCTGAAGGGCACCACATGAAAAAAATTCTATATCGCCAGTTACGTAAAAAACGTGTTCAGGTGATTAACCGGTTTATGGCTACGCGGTTATTTAAAGGTAAAGATGGCAGTATTGCCGGTGCTTTTTTAGTGAATCCACGAACAGCTGAAACAGCAGTGATTAAAGCTAAAACCGTTATTCTTTGCACCGGGGCTGCAGGACGTTTAGGTATGCCTACTTCCGGTTATCTATTTGGGACTTATGAAAACCCTACTAATGCCGGTGATGGTTATAGCATGGCTTACCATGTTGGTGCTGAACTGAGTGGTCTTGAATGTTATCAAATTAATCCTCTTATCAAAGATTATAATGGTCCAGCTTGTGCTTATGTTACTGGTCCGATGGGGGGATATACGGCTAATTCAGAAGGTAATCGCTTTATAGAATGTGATTACTGGAGTGGCCAAATGATGATGGAGTTCTATAAAGAACTAGAAGGTGGCAAAGGACCGGTATTCTTAAAAATTGATCACCTTGCAGAAGAAACTATCGAAGAGATTGAAGAAATTCTGCATTCCAATGAACGCCCAAGTCGTGGTCGATTCCACGAAAACCGTGGTACCAACTACCGTGAAAAAATGGTGGAAATGCACATATCAGAAATTGGTTTTTGTAGTGGTCATAGTGCCTCGGGTATCTGGACTGATGAAAATGCACGTACCACTATTCCAGGACTGTATGCTGCGGGTGATTGTGGTTCAGTGCCACACAATTATATGTTAGGTGCCTTTGTTTATGGTGCGATTGCTGGAGAAGATGCAGTAGCGTATTGCGCGAACCATGAACAACCTGAAATTGATAATGCAGAAATTGCAGCTGAAAAAGAACGAGTATTAGCTCCAACTAAAGTTAAAGATGGTATCCCACCTGAACAAATGGAATATAAACTTAGACGTTTGGTGAATGATTATTTACAACCACCAAAGATTACTAAAAAAATGGAAATTGGTATGGAACGTTTTGCAGAAATTCGTGCAGACATACCTAAACTACAGGCGAATGATGCACATGAGTTGATGCGTGCAATGGAAGTTCAGTTTATTTTGGACTGTGCTGAAATGGCAGCAGTTTCATCAATGTATCGTACTGAAAGTCGTTGGGGTTTGTATCATTATCGAGTCGATTATCCTGAAACAGATAATAACGAATGGAACTGTCATGTGCAGACAATGAAAGGTGAAGATGGTTTACCAACTTGTAAAAAGCAGGAAATTGAACCTTTTATCGTTGAGTTGGATGACGAAGAGAAACAAGCCTATAACAAATTACGTGTAGAAAAAAATACAGCAAAAGCTTAAGGAGTAAATTATGGCATTAGCCACAAGTGTTAGACAAGTTCCGGTTACCATTGATGCAGATGCTTGCATTGCAGATAAAGGTTGTACTGTCTGTGTTGATGTTTGTCCATTAGATGTATTAGTGATTGCAGATGATAAGAGCACAGCCTACATGAAATATGATGAATGCTGGTATTGCTTGCCCTGTGAAACTGACTGTCCAAAAGATGCAGTCAAAGTTGAAATACCTTATTTACTGAGATAGAAGATAAAAACGGAGAAACGAAATGGGTTTAATGTTTGATGAAGCGCCGGATATTTCTGATGTCCAAGAGCGACTAAGTGATGATGATGCCGAAGTTCGGTGTGTTGCAGTAATGGATCTCCGAGAAGTTGATGAAGAAGAAGCTATTCCACTGGTTATTAAAGCATTATCAGATGCTGATGCTGGTGTACGAGTTGAAGCTGCACAGGTGATGGATGAATACGCAGGAACTGAAGTTGCCGAAGCTTTGGTAATTGCATTAAGTGATAGTGATGAAGATGTGCGTAAAGCAGCGGCTGAAACGCTTGCTGAAAATAAAAATGATGATGCCGGACCAGCACTGTTAACAGCAATGCAAAATGAAGATGCTTTTGTGAAAGCCTCTAGTTTACGAGCACTACGTCCCTTATGTTTACCTGAATCACAAGGAATAGCGCTTGAATGTCTTGGTCATGCTGATGCACGTGTTAGACGTGAGGCAATTGGTGTGTTGGCTTATCTTAAAAGTGATGATGTACTAATCGCGTTAATGAGTTCAGCACGAAAAGATCCTGATGAAAATGTTCGAAAAGTGGCAATGGGTTCTTTGGTGTTTAGTAAAAATGATAAAGCAATCGAAACCCTCATTGATGGATTAAAGGATGAGCATTGGCAGGTACGCGAAGAGTCCGCATTTGTTATTGGCAAGGTAGGACAAGCAGCTGGGGTTAATGGATTGATCGATGCCATGAACGATGAATTTTGGCAGGTACGAGTTAAAGCAGCTGGTAGTCTCGGAAAACTTAAGGATGATCGAGCAGTTGCAGTTCTTGGTCAGGCGTTGTCATATAACATTAGTAATTTACGTAAAGAAGCTGCCGCAGCATTAGGTGAGATTAAATCAGCAGAAGCGCTACCATTTTTAACTGTGGCAAAAAAAGATGTGGATCCTGATGTTCGAAAGATAGTGAATTGGGCTATCGATCAAATTGAAGCAAAATAATAATAAATAGTGAGGAATATGTATGGCTTTTGTCGTTGGTGATGGTTGTGTTCGATGTAAATTTACTGACTGTGTTGATGTTTGTCCGGTTGATGATTGTTTCAGAGAAGGAGCCAATTTTTTAGTTATTGATCCAGTAACCTGTATAGATTGTACTTTGTGTGTTCCTGAGTGTCCTGCCGAAGCTATTTTTGCACTTGATGATGTTCCTGAAGATCAAAAAGAGTACATTGCTATTAATGCAGAACTTGCAAAAGTATGGCCTGGAATAAATGATGCAAAAGATCCATTAGATGATGCAGATGATTGGGTCGAGGTCAAAGATAAACTGCAATATTTAGAACGCTGATAAATATAGGTATTGAGAATTGGCTGAATATTTAACTCTGCTTTTTACCACGATATTTGTTAATAATCTCGTGTTGTCACGTTTTCTTGGTCTTTGCCCTTTCATGGGGGTTTCCAAAAAATTAGAGACGGCCTTAGGTATGGGAATGGCGACAGCATTTGTATTAACGCTGTCATCCGTGTTGAGTTATTTGGCAAATGAATACCTGTTACAACCATTTGATCTCGGATATTTAAAAACAGTGACATTTATTTTACTAATTGCTGTCGTTGTTCAAGGAACTGAAATGGTGATGCACAAAACCAGCCCATTGCTTTATAACGTTTTAGGTATTTATCTTCCTCTGATTACCACTAATTGTGCAGTCTTAGGTGTTGCCTTGTTGAATGTTCAAGAGAGTAATAATTTTATTAATTCAGCACTGTATGGATTTGGTGGTGCCATTGGCTTCACATTAGTAATGGTGCTATTTGCCTCAATTCGAGAACGTCTTGAATTTTCAGATATACCAAACTCATTTCGTGGTGCTCCAATTGCATTAATTACAGCAGGTTTTATGTCGGTTGCCTTTATGGGCTTTGCCGGGATGGCTTAAGGGAGATTTGAGTGGCTGTTTTGTTACTAACATTGCTTGCATTAATATTTGGTGTTTTGCTTGGTTATGTTGCAATACGTTTTCACGTTGAAGGTGATCCAATTGTTGATTCAGTTGACGCTGTTCTACCTCAAACACAGTGCGGCCAATGCGGGTATCCAGGTTGTAGACCTTATGCAGAAGCCATTGTCTCAGAAGATGCAGAAATAAATCAATGTCCGCCTGGAGGTGATTCAGGAGTACAGGCCTTAGCTGATTTATTAGGTAGAGAAGTAATACCGCTTAATCCTGAAAATGGTGTTGCAGAAGAAGGACTTCCCTTAATTGCTGTAATCAATGAGGAAACCTGCATTGGGTGTACCAAATGCGTTCAAGTATGTCCAGTAGATGCGATTGTTGGTGCGGCAAAACATAAACACAATGTGATTGATGCTTATTGTACTGGTTGTGATCTTTGTTTACCGCCGTTATGTCCGGTTGAAGACTGTATCGTAATGAAAGAAGTTGAACCTACACTTAAAAACTGGAAATGGAAAAATCCTGAGACTCACAAAGAGCACCAAGCAGCATGAAAAAATTATGGCAGTTTAAAGGTGGTCTTAAATTAGCAGGTTTTAAATCACTTTCAAGTTCAACTGCAATACGAAAAGTCGCTATTCCTAAACAGATAATATTACCATTACGTCAACATATTGGTGAAGTAGCTGTACCTGTTGTTAAAATCGGCGACAAGGTTTTAAAAGGGCAATTAATTGCAAACTCAAATTCATTTATTAGTGCACCAGTTCATGCATCTAGCTCCGGTATTGTTATTAAAATTGATAATCATATAATCCCGCATCATTCCGGTATTACTGAAACGTGTATTGTAATTGAGACTGATGGGCTTGATAAATGGCATCCTGATATCCAATCTAATGATCACCCTGAAACTTTCACTGCAAATGAACTTCGGGCACGGATTAGAGAAGCAGGAATAGTCGGATTAGGTGGAGCAGTTTTTCCTTCTGCAGTAAAGTTAAAACCTACTCGTACAATCGATACACTTGTTATCAATGGAGTTGAATGTGAACCTTATATAACATGTGATGACACTCTCATGCGTATTCGCTCAGAAGCGATCATTAGCGGTATATTAATATTGCTTAAAATATTACAGCCTGTCGAATGTATTATTGCTATTGAAGATAATAAGCCTGAAGCAATAAAAATCATGAAAGACTCTCTTAAGGCATTCATTAAAACTGGTATCGGTTCAGTTAATTCTATTAAAGTGGTTGCAGTTCCAACAGTGTTTCCAACCGGAGGTGAAAAGCAATTAATAAAAGTTTTAACAGGTAAAGAAATTCCTCAGTTTGGTTTACCGTATGAAGTTGGAATTGTTTGTATCAATGTTGGTACCACAGCGGCTATTTATGATGCTCTTTATATTGGAATGCCTTTAATCTCTCGTCTAGTGACTGTAACTGGACCAGAAATTAAAAGCCCAGGAAATTTTGAAGTTTTAATTGGTACACCGGTTGAAAATATTTTGGCAGCGGCTGGTGGAGTGCAATCAAGTAATCATAAATTAATTATGGGTGGTCCGATGATGGGGGTATTATTACCGAGCACTAAGGTACCTTTAGTTAAAGCTTGTAATTGTATACTTGTTGAAACAACCATCGATGATTCTATACCTGAAGTAATGCCCTGTATTCGCTGTGGAGCATGTGCGAGAGTATGCCCAATGAAACTACTACCACAACAACTCTATTGGCATTCACGTAGTAAAGCATTTAATAAACTAGAACATTACAATCTCTCTGATTGTATTGAGTGTGGGTGTTGTTCTATTGTGTGTCCATCTAAAATTCCTTTAGTTCACTACTTTCGTTATGCAAAAACAGAAAAAAATGAGTCAGAAGTTAAAGCCAAATTTGCTGATTTTTCACGAGTTCGTACCCAAGTACGTGATGCCAGGCTTGAACGTATCAAACAAGAACTTGAGGAACGTAAGGCCAAACGTAAGGCCGATCGTAAAAAGAAGAAAGAAGCCAGTGAAAAAATAAATGATAAAGAAGATAATACTACTAAAAATAAAAAAGTCTCAACTGGTTAATTAAATGTCTGAAATTAAAAATACTGTTTTAACAAGCTCTCCATTTATTCCTTCATCTACCTCGGTTGCACAGATAATGCGAATGGTTATTTATGCCATGATTCCTGGAATTATACTGTACGTATGGTATTTTGGATGGGGTGTAATTATAAATATATCTATCGCGTGTGTCAGTGCAATTTTATTTGAGTGGATAATGTTGTTGTTACGTGATCGATCGGTAAAAACATTTTTATTTGATGGAAGTGCAATTATAACTGCAATATTACTGGCTTTAGCAATCCCTCCAATGGTCTCGTGGTGGATACCGGTGTTAGGTTGTTTTTTTGCAATAATTGTCGCAAAACAATTATATGGCGGGCTCGGCTATAATACCTTTAATCCCGCCATGGCCGCATATGCGATTTTGCTGATTTCATTTCCTCGTGAATTAAGTATGTGGACTGCACCTGTGGAACAGCTTAATGATCCTTTAAGTTTTATAGAATCGTTACAATATTCACTTTTTAATTCTATACCATCATCAATTCAAATTGATGCGTTAACTTCAGCTACATTACTTGATCATGTTCGAACCGAAGTGGGTCTTGGTAAACATATTTCAGATATTAGTCAATCTTCAATTTTTGGTTTTGTCTCTGGAGCGGGGTTCGAGATCGTTAATACTGGATTTTTACTGGGAGGTGTGTGGCTAATTTATAAAAAAATAATCAGTTGGCATATTCCTGTTGCTATGTTATCAGCCATAGCCTGTATTTCTACAATTTTCTATTTAATTAATCCTAATAGTTTTACTAACCCTTTGGTTCAGTTAATGGCTGGTGCTAGTATTTTGGGTGCATTTTTTATAGCAACGGATCCAATTACTGCATCAACTACACCACTTGGGAAAATTATTTATGGGATTGGAATTGGGTTATTAACATTTGCAATTCGATCTTGGGGGGGCTATCCAGACGGTGTTGCATTTGCAGTTTTACTAATGGGACTAACAGTACCACTACTCGATCAATTTACAGCTCCGAAAATTTATGGTGCACGAAATAGTTATGGAAAAAAATGAAACTCAGAAAAATATATTATTAGCCGGTTGGCTTCTCGCTTTTTCAGCTTTAATTGGTACAGGTCTTATGTTTGCAGTAAATTGGCATGCTAAACCTTATATTGCAGAAAATGAACGTTTGGTTTTATTACGAACGCTTAATTCTGTTATAGCACCTGATTTGTATGATAATGATATCGTGCATGATACTGTTAGAATTCTGGATAAGAAGTTACTCGGTAGCATCAAAGAAATAATTGTTTATCGAGCTAGAAAAGATAATAAAAATATTGCTGCTGCGCTAACTGTAATTGCACCTAACGGTTATAACGGGGCAATTGTGTTATTAGTTGGAATAAAATTTTCAGGTGAAATTACAGGTGTACGGGTTGTTAAACATCGAGAAACTCCTGGTCTAGGCGATGGAATTGATATACAACGTAGTAACTGGATTGAAAAATTTACTGGGAAATCATTATTTAACCCTATAAATACAGCTTGGAAAGTGAAAAAAGATGGTGGTGAATTTGATCAGTTTACTGGTGCTACTATTACACCAAGGGCGGTAGTGTCTGCGGTCCATAACGCCTTACTCTTTTTTGATAAAAATCGTGAATTAATATTTGAACCCTCAGCTGCTAAACAGGATACATAATTATGACTGAAGTTAGAAATATTGTTAATCAGGGACTTTGGGTTAATAATCAGGCATTAGTTGCTTTACTCGGATTATGTCCTTTACTTGCAGTATCATCAACTGCAATCAATGGGCTGGGTTTAGGAGTTGCTACAATGATGACATTGATTGTTACTAATGTGATTGTTTCATCAGTGCGTCACTGGATTAGAACTGAAATTCGAATCCCGATGTTTGTGATAATTATAGCTTGTGTTGTTACTGCAATCGAACTTTTGATGAGCGCTCATTTTCATGATCTCTATCTTATACTGGGTATATTTGTTCCATTAATTGTAACTAACTGTGCGATTATCGGTCGTGCAGAAGCATTCGCATCGAAAAATAATATTGTAATGTCCGCATTAGATGGTTTGGTCATGGGCTTAGGATTTACAATAGTGTTAGTTGTTTTGGGCATTATTAGAGAAGTCCTTGGTTATGGCACAATTTTCAATAATGCTAATCTTATGTTAGGAGATTGGGCTTCAGTTTTATCGATTACAGTAATTCAGGATTATCATGGACTTTTATTTGCAATTCTACCTCCTGGTGCCTTTATGGGCTTAGCTATTTTGATAGCATTGAAAAATAAAATTGATAGTGTAAAAGTTGCTAGAGTTAAATATCCTAATAATGTAGCGGTTGTAATAGAAAATAATGCTATTTAATCTGAACTTAAGATGTGCAAATTATCAC
>CAYOHQ010000070.1:0-11509 GCA_964403805.1 uncultured Thioalkalispiraceae bacterium
ACATAGACTCACACTGCCATCTGGATCGTTTGAATCTCGATGATTACGATAATAATTTAAATAATGCTTTAAATGCAGCACGCGAAAATGGAGTGAACCATTTTCTATGTGTGTGCATTGATCTTGAACACTTTCAGGATATTATTGACATCGCACAACAGTATCCTGATGTATCAGCATCCGTCGGTGTCCATCCATGTGATACCGAAGGTAAAGAACCAACAGTCGATGAGCTCGTAAGTTTAGCTGAAAATGAAAAAATAGTTGCCATTGGTGAAACCGGATTGGATTATTTTTACAATAAAGGTGATTTAACCTGGCAACGTAACCGTTTTCGAAATCATATAAAGGCAGCAAAAATAGCGAATAAACCGCTGATCATTCACAGTCGTGATGCTAAAGATGACACTATTGATATACTAACCGAAGAATCAGCTGATGAAGTTGGTGGTGTGATGCATTGTTTTGTAGAAGACTGGGATATAGCCCAGAAATCAATGGACCTTAACTTTTATATATCCTTCTCGGGAATTGTTACCTTTAAGAATGCAGCACAAATACAGGAAGTGGCTCGTAAGATGCCAGATGATCGAATTCTCATTGAAACAGATTCTCCGTATCTAGCGCCAATTCCACACAGGGGAAAGAGTAATTCACCGAAAAATGTTATCCATGTCGCTGAATTTATTGCTAATTTACGAAATACTTCTATTGAGCATATTGCTCAGATATCTTCAAATAATTTCCATACATTATTTAATACTGAGTCATTCAAATTATAGGCAAGCTTTATTTTGATTAAAGTTTGTTACATTTACTGCCGATTACTAACTTAATCGATATTGATATAAGTTTCGGGAATTTTAAATGAAAAAATTGATGACTATTAAAAATAAACTCATTTTTGGCTTTATAAGCATTCTAGTATTTAGTATGGTTTTGCAATTAGCCAACTTTGAACATAATAGTCTAAATTTTTATATTTTTTCTGCTTTATTAGTATTAATTTCTTTAGCTATAGCAACACTAATTATACGCTCGATTCTTACACCAATTAAAAATCTTAACAACATCATCAACGAAATAGAGTCTCGATCTGATCTTAGTCACCGTATTGAAATTAAATCCAGCGATGAAATTGGTAATACCGCTATGGCATTTAACAATATGCTAGATAAGTTTCAAGCTTTTGTGCAACAAGTGAATAGTTCATCTGCGCAACTAACAGCAGCAGCAGATCAAGTATCGACCATCGCAAATCAAAGTAGTGCACAAGTACAAAATCAATTAACGGAAACAGATCAAGTTGCTACCGCAATGAATGAAATGGCTGCAACAGTGCAAGAAGTTGCACGAAATGCCACTGATGCTGCATCAGCAGCAGGTAATGCAGATACTGAAGCAACAAGCGGGCGTGATGTTGTTCAACATGCAACAACAACAATTCAGGAATTAGCAAATGATGTTGATAATGCCGCTATTGTTATTAGGGAGTTGGATGAACACAGTGACAGTATTGGTGCAGTACTCGATGTAATTCGAGGCATTGCAGAACAAACAAATCTACTGGCATTAAATGCAGCTATTGAAGCAGCACGAGCTGGAGAGCAAGGCCGTGGTTTTGCTGTGGTCGCAGATGAGGTTCGCACATTAGCAAGCCGAACTCAGGAATCAACTCAGGAAATTCAGGCTATGATTGAAAAATTACAGTCAGGTGCTAAATCTGCAGTTCAGGTAATGGAAAAAGGGCGCGTAAAAGCACAAGAAGGTGCGCAACAAGCAGGTGAAGCCGTAACCTCATTACAAGCTATTACGACAGCAGTAAGTATTATAAATGATATGAATACACAAATTGCCAGTGCTGCTGAGGAACAAAATGCAGTCACCGATGAGATGAATCGTAATATAACAAACATTAGTCAAATATCAAATCAAACATCAGAAGGTGCAGCAGAAACAGAGCAGGCAAGTAATGAGCTTGCCAGATTATCAGGCGAATTACACCAATTAGTGGCTCAATTTAAAATTTAATTAACTGTTCCTAGTATCGGCTTTACTGCTCTGAATTTAATTCACAACAATTATTTAGCAAGACTGTATGTTTGACATTTACTGTTCTTTATTTATTTTTCTTGGCTTACGATTTTTGTCAAGAGCAACAAATGTCAGGCTCGCTGTAGCAACACGATCACATTCATCTTCACCTCTTTTACGCTGCGCATACGCTACTATAGTGACAACCATCGATGTAGTACCAACGGATTTAATGTCAGCAAATATACTCACTAAATCGCCGATATAAACTGGTTGTAAAAAATGAAAGTCATTTACAGAGGCAGTAACCACACGTCCACCAGCATAACGATACGCAGCTACGCTACCCGCAATATCTACTTGCGACATTAACCAACCTCCAAAAATATCTCCAGCAGCATTGGTGTCTGCAGGCATAGCCAAGACTCGAATCAATGGTTCCAGATGGTTAGGGTATTCGTCCGAATGAAGTGTGATAATTAATGTCCTTTGTATAACTCATCAATTTCATCTTTAAATAAATTAATGATATTAGATCGTTTGAGTTTAAGCGTAGGAGTAATGAGACCTGCATCTACGGTCCAGGGTTCAAGACTTAAAATAATACTATAGATTTCAGTATACCCAGGGAATTTTTTTAACTTCCCTTGTATGATTTCAAGAATAATTTTTATCATTTCAGGTTCTTTCAAGCCTGATGTCTTTGTTTGATCAAAACCGTGATCTACTAATAAATTTTTCCATATTTCTGAATTGATAATAATGATTGCAGATAAAAAAGCTTTTCCTTCACCAATCAGGATTACTTGATCAATTACAGGATCACTGGATATAGCAAGTTCAATATCAGATGGAGGAACTTTTTCACCATTTGATAACACTAAAATTTCTTTTAATCTTCCTGTAATATAAATGTGACGATTGTCTATTTTTGCTTTATCTCCAGTATGTAACCAGTTTTCGTGATCAATGATTTGATGTGTAGCTTCATCATTATTCCAATAGCCCATCATAACGCCAGGGCTTTTAACCAATAATTCATCCTGATCACCAAGCATAACATCAACATCGATTAACGCTTGCCCGACACTACCTGGTTCATTGTCATCCAGTTCATTTGTACAGATAACAGGGCTGGTTTCTGTCATACCGTATCCCTGAGATATTGTTAACCCCAAACCGATAAAAGTTTTAGCTATATCAAGCGATAATGGTGCACCACCACTAATAGCCAAACGCATATTACCGCCTAATTTCGACATTATTTTTCCAGCAACTAATAAATTTAATATTGGCCAGAAAATTTGTTTTATACTCCATGATGTTCTTTTTTGATTATATGTGAATCGTTGCCAACCTATATTAACTGACAGATTAAATAAAAATGTTGCTATTTTAGATTTTTGGCTTAGACCTACCTGTATTTTATTATAAACTCGTTCAAATATTCTAGGTACCGTAACTAGTATAGTTGGTTTAATTGTCTGTAAATCCTCACCCAATAACTCGATGGAACGTGCATAAGCAACTTTAGCACCACTCATTACAGGTAAGTAATAACCAACGGTTCTTTCAAACATATGTGACAATGGTAAAAAAGATAAAAATGTATCATCAGTTTTAAAATCTTCGGTTGCCGAGCAGGCATGGGTGTTCCAAAGAATATTTTTATGACTTAGCATGACACCTTTCGGTCTTCCTGTTGTACCGGAGGTGAATACGATTGTGGCAAGTGAATTTTGATCAAGGTCAACAGGGTCAGGCATTACATCAGATGAATCTAAAATCCAGTCATCGAGTTTTGCATAACGATCGTTTTCTGTATCTGTTACTGTGTCGATTGAGATAAATCGTTTAATGCTTGATAAGTGCATCATGGCTTCATTAAGTATTAACCATTGCTCTTCTGATTTAAATATAATAAATTTTACTTCGGTTTCTTTAATAATGTAGCCGGTGTTTTCGGCTCGGTCATTTATATATAAGGGAACAACAATTAAACCCAAATTATACGCAGCTTGATCACAAACAACCCATTCTTTGCAATTCGGTAACATGATGGCAATTCGATCACCTTTACTAAGTCCTTCTTGTCTCAATTTATTAGACCATTTAGCAACTAACAAGGATATTTCATGCCAGGTTGTATTATCCCAACTTGATAATTCATTATTATATTGTTGATAAGCAATATTGTTAGGGCTTTTTTCAACACGTGTTAAAAAAAGATGATGAAGACTGCTTAATCTCTGGTAGGGTATATAATCAGTTGTTTGACTCAAGCTATTATTCCTTTATGAAAATATAACTGACCAACCTTTATCAGGTTTAAATCGGTCACCAAATGTATTTTGTAACTGTTCTATTTTTTTCAAAAGCTGATCGCTACCTCTGGACTCAGTGTAGTGAATAGGCCCGCCTCTGAATGGAGCAAATCCAGTTCCAAAGATGATTCCAGCATCAACCATATCTTTTGTTTCTACAACACCATCCCGTAAACAGGAAACAGCCTCATTGACTAAAATTAAAATAAGGCGTTCGCTTATATTAGATGGAATCGCGGTAGATTTATCTTGTTTTTCTTTTACAGGTTTACCTTTCTGAAAGGTATAAAAACCTTGTCCTGTCTTCTTGCCTAATTTTTTTTGTTTGACTAAATTCTTTAAAATTGCAGGAACTACAATATCCATACTCTCTGATAAAATTTCAGCTACGTGCAAGCAAATATCCAGGCCAACAGTATCAGCTAGCTCAATTGGCCCCATGGGCATGCCAAATTCCAATGCTGCTTTATCGATTGATTGAGCGGGAACACCTTCGTCAATCATAATCACTGCTTCCATCAAGTAGGGCATTAGAATACGATTAACCAGGAATCCTGGAGTACTATTAACTATTAATGGAAGACGATCTATTTTTTTTGTAAAACTGGCTGCTTTTGTATAAACGTCTTCATCGGTTTCAGCTGTTTTTACTATCTCAACTAATGGCATCATCGCAACTGGATTAAAAAAATGTAACCCGACCAAACGATTAGGGGATTTTAAAATTGTACTTAACTTTTCAAGTGGTATACTAGATGTGTTAGTCGCTAATATTGCACCTTCTTTCAATCGCGGTTCTATATCTTTATATAAGTTTTGTTTTGCATCAATATCTTCAAATATCGCTTCGATTACTATGTCTGCCTGTGGCAAACCTATCCCTTTAAAATCCGGTATTAGCCTGTCGAGTGCCTGTTGTACTAATCTAGGATTTTTTAATCTCTTCTTATATAGTTTGTATGCCCTCTGGATTACACGAGATAATGTTTCATGATCTTGATCTTGAATTGTTACATTAAATCCTTTCAATGCGCACCATGCAGCGATATCGCCACCCATAATACCACCACCAATAACATGAATACGTGTTGGGGAATATTTATTATTTGACCCTGCACTTTTTAATTGTTCTTTTAATTTAAATACTCGGACAAGATTTTGGGCGGTTTTACCAACTAACAGTTTTGCAATTGATATTGCTTCTTCTTCCAGCATTTTTTTAGGGTTATCATAATAACTTACCCATAAATCAATTAATGCATAGGGGGCAGGGTAATGGACTCTGCTGGCTTTTTTGGCTACATTTTTTTCAAATACTTTTGCTACTAGTGGACGGATAAATTTATTATTAAGAATGGTATTAAGCAATTTTTTTGAAGGTGTTTTTTTTGATTTGGTTACTATGCTTTTCGCTGCATTGATAAAATGGCGTTTCGGAACAGCATAGTCGATAAACCCCATTTTTTTTGCCACTTTAGATAAATAACTTTTACCCGTTAACATCGCAGTCATTCCATTCATTGGCCCAGCTGCACGAATCATTCTTAAACTGCCGCCGAACCCTGGGTGTATCCCCAATAACACTTCTGGTAATCCCAGGCGCGTTTTAGGATCATCTTCTGCAATTCGATAATCACAAGCAAGTGCCAGCTCTAAACCACCACCGAGACAGTGTCCGTGAATTAATGCAACTGTAGTACATTTTAAATCCTCAATGGCATTCATTATCTTATGACCGCGTTGAATGGCGAGTAAAGCATCCTGCTCAGATTCAAATTTGGTAAATTCATTAATATCTGCACCAGCAATAAAACCGGATTTTTTACCTGATGAAAAAATTACACCCTTGGGTAGATTTTGTTTTATTGAATCAAGTTCCTGCTCGAGTTCTGTTAGAACATCCTTTGACAGCACATTGGTTTTAGAATTTTCTTTGTCTATTTCCAGCCAAATAATACCATCATCGTCTCGATGTACATTCCAGTTTTTATATTTTTCAGTACTCATATATTAAATTTCCTCGACTCGTTCAATTAGAACAGCACCACCTTGTCCACCACCAATACAAATACTCGCAACACCTTGTTTTGAATTTTCTCTTTTTAATATTTTAAGTAAATGTAAAATGATTCTTGCTCCGGAAGCGCCAACAGGATGACCAAGACTAACGCCACCACCATCAATATTTAATTTGTCAATATCGATTTCGCCAAATGACGACTTTAGACCCAACTCTTCTTTACAATAGTTATCATCTTTCCACGCTTCTATATTGGCAAGAATTTGAACTGCAAAAGCTTCATTAATTTCCCAATAATCAATGTCTGAAATCTCCAGTTTATTTCTTTTCAATAATGGCGTCATGGCATGCACGGGACCTAATCCCATTTGAGCCGGCTCCAAACCGGCCCATTCAAAATCGATTAATTTACCAATAACGGGTAGGTCGTATTCTTTTACTGCTTTTTCACTGGCAAGAACCAACATAGAAGCGCCATCCGTTATTTGCGCACTATTTCCGGCAGTGACCTTTCCAAAATGGCGATCAAAAACCGGTCGTAATTTTGCCAAATGTTCTATGCTAGAGTCTCGTCGTACGCCATCATCTTTATTATAAAATTTTCCATTAGTACTATAGAGAGTGTCAATTTCTTCGAGATTATTATTATCCTGAGCAGCAGATAATCTATGATGGCTTTGAACAGCATAACCATCCATCGTTTCCCTACTGATATTAAATTTATAAGCTAGATTCTCTGCGGTTTGCCCCATTGATAATCCGACAACCGGATCGGTAAGCCCACGAAGTAAGCCTATTATTGGTTTTAAATGCTTCAATCGTAACTGCGCGATAGTTTTTAGTTTAGCCATGACTGTTTTACTACCATACAAATCACTTAGCCAATTGACCATGGTATCATTAAATAGTATTGGTGCATGACTCATCGATTCGACACCACCAGCTAATACTATTTCAGCTCTACCGGTGCCAATATCTTTCATTGCGCAATCTAATGCTTGCATACCGGATGCACAATTTCGTTGTACAGTCCAGGCTGGAACGTATTTACCACAACCTAGTCGAAGCGCAATAATACGGGCGATATTAGCTTCATCTGGACCGGGCATAACACAACCCACGATAACTTCATCTATATTTTCTGCCTTAAATTTTTGTCTAGCCATTAGAGGCCGGGCACAACCAAGTGCGAGATCGATTGCTTTAAATGGGCCGGGGCGACCACGCGCTTTTAGAAAAGGTGTGCGACTACCATCGACCACATAGACATCACGTAGTTGATTGGTTTTTTTTCTGGTTGTATTTTTTTTAGAAGTTGTCTTACTTGCTGAACTGGCAACTTTCTTCTTGGATATTTTTTTCTTAGCGGTGGCCATTTGTTCCCCAATAAAATGAATGAATTTAAATTAAAAAATTAGAAGAATAAAAATTCCTTATGTCGATTTAAAGTCATTAGGAAAATCATCAACCCTAATGACATCTTTTCTTGCCTGTTCGGCTGTTCGAAATAGGGTAGCCTCATCTTTCGTGATAATATCTTTCTGAATGGCGGCTTCAATCAAGCCATCCATACCTTTAAAACCTGCATCAAAACCACGTAATTCTCGATACACTTTTCTTTCGATATGTTCAGCCGTTATTATTTTAATTAAAGCATTATCAATTCTGGCAACCTGCTGATTACTATCTTCAGGAATAAACATTCCTTTACACAGTCGATCACGAGCTTCTGAGGGGGATAATAATAATTCTGCAATTTTAGTCCCTAACTCATCAGATGGTGGGTAAAATTGTCGTCCAAGTGGAAAAACTAAAATACGAACTATCCAGGCAACAGGTTTTAGCGGCAGGTTGGATAACAGACCATCCATTTTTTCTTGTGTTGTGTATAAAATATCTTCACAAGTCCAGTGTAGCAGGGGGATATCTTCTTTTTGCGAACCTTGATCCTCAAAACGTTTTAACACTGCTGTAATAAGATATAACTGACTTAAGATATCGGCAAGCCTACCTGATATTTTTTCTTTTCGTTTTAATGAACTGCCTAATAACATTATGGAAGTATCAGCTAACAAAGCAAAAGCAGCACTTAATCGTGTGACATGTTGATAGTACCTTCTGGTCTTTCCAGTTGCACCTACAAAAACAAAAAATGAACTCGTTAGTGCATGATAAAATGATCGGTAAGCATTACTGATAAAGTAGCGTATGTGTCCAAATAAAGCGCGATCAAATTTTTGAATGGATTCATCTGTATCATCTGAATTTATCGCATCCATTTCCTGAAAAATATAAGGGTGCGATCTAACAGCTCCCTGACCAAAAACAATCATAGAACGCGTTAATATATTTGCACCTTCTACCGTAATACTAACCGGAATAGCTTGATACGCTCGCCCCATAATATTCTGTGGGCCTAAACAAATACCAGCACCACCTAAAACATCCATTGCATCATTTACGGTTTTACGCATAATTTCGGTAAGATTGTATTTTACAATTGCGGATATAACAGATGGTTTTTCACCACGGTCAAGTGCTGTTGCAGTTAATGTTCTCGCGGCATCCATTTTGTAGGTTGCTCCAGCAATTCTTGCTAACGCTTCCTGCACACCTTCAAATCGACCTATAGGTAGTTTAAACTGACGCCGTATTCGAGCATATCCACCGACAGATCGACTGGCTAATTTTCCGGCACCTGTTGATAGAGCAGGCAGCGAAATAGAGCGACCATCAGCCAGACACTCCATTAACATTCGCCATCCTTGTCCAGCACCATCCACACCGCCAATTAACCAATCAATCGGGATGAACACATCAGTTCCGCTATTAGGACCATTCATAAACATGACATTCAATGGTAAATGTCGTCGCCCAATATTAACGCCCGGTGTGCTGGTTGGTATTAATGCACAGGTAATGCCCAGTGATTCTTTATCTCCAATTAGATGACCGGGATCATATAATTTAAATGCAAGCCCAAGAATTGTAGCAACAGGGCCCAGTGTTATATAACGTTTTTCCCAGGTTAATCTAACACCGAGTACATCTTTTTTACCATCGTAATCCTGTTTACAAACGATTCCAAAATCAGGGATAGCACCAGCATCGCTCCCCGCATCCGGGCTGGTTAATGCAAAGCACGGGATCTCTTGTCCCGTTGCGAGACGGGGTAGATAATATTTTTTTTGTTCATCTGTGCCGTACTCTAATATTAATTTACCGGGACCGAGTGAATTAGGTACCATCACTGTAACTGCTGCGGCAACACTTCTGGTTGAAACCTTCATAACAATTTCAGAATGAGCTAGTGCAGAAAAATCTTTACCACCATAGAGTTTTGGAATGATTAAACTTAAAAAACCCTCATCTTTGATGTATTGCCATACATCTTCAGGAAGATCATAATCTGTATGATTCAATTCCCAATCGTTCAACATGTCACATAATTTATTGACCGGACCATCAATAAATGCTTGTTCTTCTTCTGTTAAGTAGCCCGGTTTAGAGCGTCGGATTTTTTTCCAATTTGGTTTACCGCTAAATAACTCTCCATCCCACCAGACTGTTCCAGCATCAATTGCCTCTTTTTCAGTATCTGACATTGGCGGAGTAATCCGTTTAAACAGTTTATAAACAGGTAATGTTATCCATTTAATTCGCCAATTTTCACGAGGATCAGGGCTAGAATCCGTCGTAGTTGAAGTTTTCATTTAATACTCCTGCAAATGCATACACTAATTAAATAAAGCTGTAACTTTATAATAGGTTCAGATCAGAAAAATCAAAGCTCCTAGATAGATTAATTTCAGAATCAATTAGCTATTTTTGTAAGTTATGTTTTAAAGCGTCAAGGGAATATCCCTTAACAATAATAATAGACTATTATTAGTAACTTACTTAATTATTCTAGAAGGATTCGAGAATCGTAATCGCCGTTTTCATAACGTGTTCAGGGGTATAAAAGTGTGGCGAAAACCGGATTCCTCCAGCACGATAAGCGCACATTACTTTATTTTCCATCAGAAAGTGATATAAGCGTTGGTGATACTCATCATCTTTAGCTAGTAACTTAAATGTAACAATACCGGCATAGCGATTATTTTCAGTGTTGGTAATTAGTGTTGCTCCGGCAACATCACTCAATAAATTGAATAGATATTGTGCATTCGATAGTAAATAGTGTTCAACCTGAGACATTCCAACTTCTTCTATTAATGACAAACTGGCTGCTAAAGCATGAATTCCCAACATATTCGGACTACCGCACTCGTAACGGCGTGCGGATTTGGCACTTTTCCAGCTGACTTGTTGAAAATCATGAGGATCTTCTATCATACGCCAACCATATTGGTGCAGCTCCAAGCTTTCCAGATGCTTAGCCCGGCAATAAAATAATGCTAAACCTTCAGGTGCTAACATCCATTTATGGCCATCAGCCATTAAAAAATCAATTTCACAGTACTGCACATCGATTGTTACAGCGCCAATACTTTGGATAGCATCAACGCAGAATAGGCAGTGATTTTCTCGGCAAAAGTGACCTAGTTTTGCCAAGTCCATTCTTAAGCCGGTAGCGTATTGAACTGAACTGATCGACAATATTCGGGTACGTGAATCAATGTGGCTTATTAATGCATCTTCAGGGCTCGCAGCATCATCCAAATTAACCTGAATAACATTAACACCTTGATTTATAAGTGATTCCCAAACAATACGGTTTGACGGGAATTCCTGATTACTAATTACAACATTATCGCCGGATTGCCATTTAATGCCGTGAGCAACAACGGATAATGCCTCTGAAGTATTTTTAAGAAGTGCAATTTCGTCACTTGAATTAGCATTAATAAGTTTGGTCAACTGTTGTCGTAGTAGCTGTTCAGTTTCCATCCATTTCAAGTAGTTAAAAGAGCCAATTATGTTGTTTTCTTCTGCAAAACTACAAATTGCGGTTTTTGTTCTAGTCGGCCAGGGTGATACTGCGGCATGGTTAAGATAATAGATATCAGCATTAAGATTGAATTCAGCCTCAATCAGTTGACTTATTGGGTTAGTATTTAACATATTTCGCCATCACCTATACTTAATATTAAAATATAACAAAAATTATATTTTTTTTAAAATGCTA
>CAYOHQ010000071.1:0-11476 GCA_964403805.1 uncultured Thioalkalispiraceae bacterium
TACTCTCCTTTGATTTTTTAACTAAAGAAAGTATAAATTAACGTAACGTTAATTTAATAACTGTAAAATTTTACGTTATATTTTAGTTGAATATTACCATCGAAGTACATTTACTATTAAAATAAATAAGTAATAATATGTACAAAACTATTTTTGTATTATTTTTCCTTATCAGAAAAGAAATAAACCGAGCGGTAATTACCACGTTGAATTAGTTGCTAGAATATTCGTGGGACCGGTAGTCTTGCTCTTCGAAGCATCCTTGCTTCCTTAGCAACTAAAGTTAATTCAAATATCAAATTAATGGTGGCCTGAGCTTCTCGTATTATTCAATCATTCCTAAAGCAAACCACTCTGCATATCCAGTTTTTTGATCGATACCGGTATTGAGGTCTTTAACTCCTGCGCAAATAAGGACACCCGCATTTCTTCCATCATCCAGCGATAAAGTTCCCATTCCGGGTCGAGCCTTTGTGCTGGTTCATCACTAATTTGAAGATAAATTCTGTTCCAGTGCTTCTGCCCTTCTGCTTGTCGTTTTTTGTCGGCAACTAGTGATCGTTCCAACTTGTCCAGTCGCAGATTAATGGCCTCAAAATAACGTGGCAAGTGTTTCAACCATTGACGTGGTGTGGCGCTAATAAATCCTTCATAGATCAGGCACTCCAGTTGTTGTCGAATATCATTGACCGGATCAAACCAGCTTAGGGGAATATTTCCTTGCAGGCGCTTGGCAACTTTATGATGTTGCGTGAAAGTAGCATGAATCATGTCACAAATTTCAGTCGCAACTTTCTGCAAATTATTTCTAGCCTCACCGGCAAGTTCGTTAAAGATTTTTTCGGAACGGATATTGTCAACATCAGTAAACAGTGCAGCGTCAATAATGGCATCTTCCAAGTCCTGGAGCAGGCTTTGCTTACTTCCGATGGGAGCATAATACAATTGTATTTTATCTAAATGCTGTAGGTTCTTGCGCATGTACTTCATTTCTTGTCGTGCCACCAGTCTGAATAGACGGCGCAAACCCGGGCGCATCTGTTGCTTCGCCTGCGCTTCATCCGTGTACAAACGCACGGCAACAGTCTCGCCCGTTTCACTATCATCAACAATAGCTGGATAAGTTCGGATCACCAGGCCATGTTGTTCCAACTCTACTAGCTCGGGCAGATCACCGAAGTTCCATTCGGTAATATCTTCCCTTTCTATATCCGAAGTGGGTAAAGAAGACATTAGCGTTTCACTTTTACCGGACAGTTCCTGCTGCAAGGCCGACCGATCCCTGCCCACACCCAGGACTTTGTTATCTTGATCAATCACTCGAAAGTTCATGCGATAAAAATCTGGTAGGTTATCCAACTGCCAATCGTCTCTTTTAATTAAAACACGATTATTTTCGTGCATATGCGCAGACAAACTTTCAATTAAAGGTAAAGTTCGGTCGCAGCCGGCTGCAAGAAAAGCATCGGCATAATCAGGCACCGGTACAAATAATTTGCGAAGCGTCTTCGGCAGACACTTGATCAAAGCAATTATTTTGTCACGTAACAAACCTGGCACTAAATAATCAAACGACTGTTCATGTAACTGTCCCAATATCGCCAGTGGTACAACGACCGTCACACCATCTTCGGCATGCCCGGGTTCAAAATGATAATCCAGTTTTAAAGTGACACCATTAAGTTCCATTGTGCCGGGGAATTGCCCCTCGCTGATATGTTCGGCTTCATGGCGCATTAACTCTTCTTTTTGCAAATACAATAATTCAGGGTTGGATTGCTGCACAAACTTGAGCCATTTTTCAAATGCCTTGCCATTGTAAATATCAGCGGGGATGCGTTCATCATAAAATTGAAACAACGTCTGTTCATCCACCAAGATATCCCGGCGTCTGCCCTTCGCCTCCAGTGCTTCAATCTCTGATATCACCGACTGGTTATATTGATAGAAACTCGCCCTGGTATTAAAATCACCCAGCACCAACGCCTCGCGAATAAATAACTCACGCGACAACACTGGGTCGAGGGGCCCATAATTAATGCGCCGTTTCGCACACAGGGTAATGCCATACAAAATCGTGCGCTCATAGGCCGACACTTGTGCCGGCTTCTTCTGCCAATGCGGTTCTGAGTAACTGCGTTTAATAAGATGTCCGGCGAGTTTTTCAATCCACTCCGGATTGATCTGCGCAACCAAACGCCCATACAAGCGCGTAGTTTCAACCAGCTCGGCACACATCACCCACTTGGGTGGTTTCCGTGCTTGCCAGGATCCGGGATGGATAGTAAAACGAATATTACGTGGCCCAAGAAATTCATTTTTCTCTAGTGACTTGTTGCCAATATTACCCAATAAACCAGACAACAATGCCTGATGAATCGCATCATGATCGGCATCGGTGCTGTTAAGCTTAACGCCCTGTTCTTTAAACAACATAAAGATCTGCTGATAAATATCCCGCCACTCCTGCATGCGGTTGTAGGATAAAAAATGCGCCACACAAAACTTGCGCAATTTATTCTGGCTAAGGTGTTTGCGCTTAATTTCATAGAGGTGCCACAGTTTCAGGTAAAACAAAAAGTCAGACTTAGTCTTTTCCTTGTTTTTTTCATTTCCAATTTTACCAATAGCTGCGCCAGTAGTTTCATCACTTGCTTCAAGCTCGACACCATCCTTATCAACAATAGTTTCATTAATATATCGATGTCGTTCATCGGCTTTTTGTTGTTTATCAACCGGACGTTCGCGCGGATCCTGCACACTCAGGGCGCTGCCAATAATTAACAACTCCTGCAGGCAACTAAACTGCTTTGCTGTAATCAACATACGGCCAATCTTCGGGTCAACTGGCAAACGGGCAATCTCTTTGCCCATCGGCGTGACATTATTGCGTTCATCCACCGCACGCAGTTCATGTAATAATTTATAACCATCCTTGATGTAGCGTGAATCCGGTGGTTCAATAAAAGGAAAATCGTCAATATGCCCAAGACGCAAAGATTCCATTTGCAAAATAACCGAAGCCAAATTGGTACGTTTGATCTCCGGCTCGGTAAACTCGGGTCGGTTATTAAAATCTTGTTCCGAATACAATCGAATACACACACCTTCACTGATTCGACCACAACGACCTTTTCGCTGATTAGCACTGGATTGGGAAATAGCCTCAATCGGCAAACGCTGGATCTTGCTGCGATAACTGTAACGACTAATCCTGACCAGACCAGTATCAATCACATAATGAATACCGGGCACCGTCAACGAAGTTTCAGCCACATTGGTAGCGAGAATAATACGACGGTGCTTTGCCTGGCTAAAAACACGGTTTTGTTCCGCCGCACTCAAGCGCGCAAATAGCGGCAAGATCTCAGTCTGTGGCGGGTGATGTTTTCGCAGTGCCTCTGCTGCCGTACGAATCTCGCGCTCGCCACTAAAAAATATCAGGATATGCCCCGGACTTTTGCCTTGTGTTGTGTCAATCGACGAGAGTTCATCCACCGCGTCAATAATTGCTTGTAGTGCATCCCTATCCTTCGGATTCGAGTCCGTGTCATCGTCCGTTTTTTTATCGTCAAATAAAGGTCGATAACGAACTTCCACCGGATAAGTACGGCCAGTTACTTCAATCACCGGTGCATTATCAAAATGACGGGAAAAGCGTTCAGTATCAATCGTCGCCGAAGTGATAATCAACTTCAGGTCAGGCCGTTTTGGTAACAGTTGTTTGAAATAGCCCAACAAAAAATCAATATTAAGACTGCGTTCGTGTGCCTCATCAATAATCAGGGTGTCATAGTTATTGAGATAACGATCACCTTGTATCTCGGCCAGCAAGATACCGTCCGTCATTAGTTTCAAATACGATTTAGCACTAACCTGATCTTTGAAGCGAACCTTGTATCCCACCGCATCACCAACTTCAGTCTGCAATTCCTCCGCAATCCGGTTAGCAATGCTTCGAGCCGCCAGCCGACGTGGTTGGGTGTGACCAATTAGCCCTGCCACACCACGCCCCAGTTCCATGCAGATCTTCGGCAACTGGGTGGTCTTCCCGGACCCCGTTTCACCTGCAATAATAACAACCTGATGATTGTTAATTGCCACACTAATCTCGTCACGGTGATCCGAAACGGGTAAGTTATTTGGAAATGTTGGTTCAGGTAGATTCGCCAGACGTTCGGCACGAAGCAAGGCAGAAGCTTGAATATCTTTCTCCAGCTTTGCCATCTGCTGAGCAAACTCGCTCTCGTTTTTCTGTTGCTTCAACTTTGCAAAACGGCGACGAAATCGAAATTGATCGCGCAACATGCTATTGGCAATTAAATCAAAAAGAGAGTCTGTATCTGTAGGAGTATTCATCTGGGGTGTATTTTACGACAAACTGAGGCTAAGTTGAAACAGACGGGTAAAATCACTTCAAGTGCGATATTAATATCGAATATTAACTAAAACCCTGTCGTTTTTATATTATTTATTTGTCGTTAAGCAGCAACAACTTGCGTTACGGTACCACGTTTTGAACGAGCACTCTTCTTTTTAATAACAATTTCTACATCTCGTCCAAGAGCATTTAAAAAATCAAAAAGACGTTCAATAGAAAACTGTTTTAATTTACCATTATTAAGATCAGAAACCTGCAGTTTTGTAATACCAAGAATTTTAGCAGCCTCTTTTTGAGTGATATTGCGGTGTTTTACAAAAGTAGTAAAAACGGATCCCCAAAAATTATAAATGACTACCACTTAGGCTAAAAAAGAATGAATCGTTTTTGCAATATTTGAAAACTCTCGAAGAATCTTTTTATCTGCTGTAATAAAAGGAACATCAAGATATTGCGCTAGTGCTACAAACTCACAATCATATGCTGAACATTGGCTATTTTTAACGAGTTGCATAATATTAATTGATGGAACTTCATATTCATGATCCGTCAGTAATTTTTCTGCATGTTGAATAATTAGTAATATTTCATCTAAATTTAATAAATTTTTTCTTAAATAAAGTGCTAATACATTTCTAAACTCACTACGCCATAATATTGGAGCAACCCAATTAGTATCAAAAAACAATAAATCTTCACTTAGTTGTGAATTATCTCCTGTAATATATAAATACGAAATAATATTAGTATCGACAACAATCATTAACGCCCCTCATTTTTGGCATCATTTAATTCTTGTTCTGTAATATTGTATTGCGCTGTTTTTAATCTTAATTTTCTAGCCACTTCAATATGTTCAGAAGCATTAATTTTATGAGCTCCAAGCGTACGCTCGACACAATAGAGAATCTCGCTGTTTAAGCTTCTATGATGCACATTTGCAGCAATTTTTAACTGTGCATAAAGAGAATCTGGTATGTTTTTTAAAGTAATAGCAGGCATTAGGTATCTCCAATAAACCAATATGGTATCATTATGGTTTATTTAATTGCCTTTTTCAAACACAGCTATCTTAACCATAACAGGTCGTGTATTACCAAAACTGACATAGACGTTAAAAACGCTATTTGAATTATATAGACACTACACTAACTTTGTTGCTGGCTGTCCGTTAGGCGAACATTAAGTATATCCCGTAGGAACTGTATTATCAAATATAACAGTTTTGTTATATTTGATGTCTATAACAGTTTAGCTATATTTTATATTTATAACAGATATGTTATATTATAAAGCTACTATTAGTCACGAGGACATCATGATTCCTATTACCGCCCCTGAAACCTTGGGTAAAGTACTACGAAAACACCGAAAAGATCTAGGCTTATCGCAAACTGACGCGGGCAAGAAATTTAATCTGCCTCAGAAAACCATATCAAGAATTGAATCTGGATTTTCAGCTGTGCACCTAAGTACTTTGTTTAAATACATGGCAGCGCTTAGTCTTGAAATTCATCTGGAAGCAAGAGATAAACCATCTGATAAGGAGCTTTGGTAATGGCATCACTGTTCGTTTATATGAACGGTTATGATGTTGGTGAATACATTCAACATCGTAATGGTGCGCAAGAATTTATTTACAGTGATTCATGGCTCGAACGCGGGGCTGCGGTTCCATTATCACTTTCATTACCACTCACGGATAAAATTCATAAAGGTAATATTGTTTACAACTACTTTGATAATTTGTTACCGGATAGTATGGATATCCGAAACCGGATTCAGTCTCGATTTGGTATTAAGACAAATCAAGCATATGATCTACTCTCTTCCATTGGGCGAGACTGTGTTGGTGCTATTCAATTATTAAGTGATAAAGCCGAGATTGATATAAAAAAAATTGAAGGCACACCACTTAGTGAGACAGAAATTGCAAATGAATTAAAAAACTACGCAACATTACCATTAGGTATGTCGAGAGATTTTGATTTTAGAATTTCAATTGCTGGCGCTCAGGAAAAAACGGCGTTACTTTGGCATAATAAAAAATGGCACCGTCCTATAGGTACAACACCGACTACACATATATTGAAGCTACCAATAGGAAAGATTGAACATGCGGGTATTGATTTAACTAACAGCGTTGAAAATGAATGGTTGTGTTTGGAAATCCTTCGTTCTTTTGGCTTGCCAGTACCAGCTGCTAATATCGAAAAATTTGAAGAAACCAAAGTTCTTATTATTAAGCGTTTTGATCGTGATTTGGCTAAAGATGGCTCCTGGATTATTCGTCATCCTCAAGAAGATATGTGTCAGGCAAATGGTATTGCGTCGGCTTTAAAATATGAAAGTGATGGAGGTCCTGGAATAGCTAAAATAATGAAATTATTGAACGCTTCAACTCGACCAGAAAATGGTCGAAAACAATTTATGTTGTCAGTTTTTTTGTTTTGGTTACTCGGTGCTATTGATGGGCATGCAAAGAATTTTAGTATTTTTTTAAAACAAGGTGGCCGGTTTGAATTAACTCCTGTTTATGATGTTATCTCTGCTTATCCTATTGCTGAAAAGCATCAAAAAATAAATATGGCAATGGCTTTAAATGGAAAAAATAAACACTATACGTGGAATGAAATCATGCCACGCCATTGGTTTGATGAAGCAAGGAAAATTGGTTTTCCTGAATCAGAAATGCAAGCTATTATTGATAATTCACTAAACTCTATTAATTCTGTTATTGATGATGTGATTTCCCGGTTACCTGTTGGATTTCCTGAAGATATCTCAAACCCCATTTTTGATGGAATAAAAAAAGCTGCAGGGAAGTTTTACTAAAGGGAGTGACATTAATTAATAATATATAAGTTATTATTAGTTGTTATATAATAAGGTATATATTATTAATTCGACTAATTTGTAGAAATAAAGAATGTCTAAACTCATATTATTCAATAAACCATTTGATGTGCTCAGCCAGTTTAGTAAGGATGGCGATCAAATTACTTTGGCTAAATACATTGATATTAAAAATGTCTACCCTGCTGGTCGTTTGGATAAAACCAGTGAAGGTTTATTGTTGTTAACCGATGATGGTGCTTTGCAGCACAAAATTTCACACCCGGATCACAAGATGGAAAAGACTTATTGGGTTCAGGTTGAGGGCAAACCAACTAAACAGGCACTAAATGATTTATCGAACGGCGTTAAATTAAAAGATGGCAAAACTAAAAAGGCTAACGCGTTCATTATAAAACAACCAAAAGTTTGGGAGCGTGATCCACCGATTCGGTTTCGTGCGACTATCCCGACCACCTGGATTAGTTTGACGATTAGTGAAGGACGTAACCGACAGGTTCGGCGCATGACGGCGGCGGTTGGCTTCCCTACTTTGCGTTTGATTCGTTATTCTATTGGTGATTGGAATATTGATACTATTCAACCAGGCGAATGGCAGGTTGTTACTGTTTAATAGCGTTAAATAGAACTAAAACGAGAAAACAAATTATGACCTGGGCACCACACGTTACCGTTGCGGCGATTATTGAAGAAAATGGCAAATTTTTATTTGTTGAAGAAAACACCTCAACCGGTATTAAACTAAACCAGCCTGCCGGGCATTTAGAGCCGGATGAAACTATTATTGATGCCGTTATTCGTGAAACGCAAGAAGAAACTGCACGCACGGTTGAAGCTCAGCATCTAACCGGCATTTATCGAATATATAGCAAGGATAATGATTGTACTTATTTACGGTTTTGTTTTTACTGCAAAGTAATTTCGTTTGATGCTGAACAAGCACTGGATCCGGATATCATTCGAACGCTATGGATGACACAAGATGAAATTACACAACATCAGCAGCAACATCGCAGCCCGCTGGTGTTACAATGCCTGTCGAATTATCTTGCCGGTCAACATTATCCGTTATCAATTCTACACGATGAATTAGTTAAATAATGTAATAACATGAGTGATACTGCTAATACACGCAATACAAAAATGAACATTATCGTTGGCATCTCTGGCGGTGTTGATTCGTCGGTTGCTGCTTATCGATTGCAGCAAGCCAATTACGCTGTTGAAGGTGTGTTCATGAAGAACTGGGAAGAAGATGACACCGACGATAACTGCACAGCTGCAGAAGATTTTAGTGATGCACAACAAGTTTGCAAAACATTAAACATTCCGATTCACGGTGTGAATTTTTCTACCGAGTATTGGGAAAAAGTATTTAGTTTTTTTCTATCGGAATACAAAGCCGGACGAACACCGAACCCGGATATTTTGTGTAATAAAGAAATTAAATTTGCGGCATTTCTGGATTATGCCCTGGCAAAAGGAGCGGGTAAAATTGCGACCGGACATTATGCCAGCATTAAATTTGAATATGGTTTTTACCGGCTTTATAAATCCTTTGATAAAAATAAAGATCAAACCTATTTCTTACACGAGTTAAATCAGCACCAGTTAGCACACAGTTTATTTCCTCTGGGCGATATGGAAAAAAACACCGTTAGAGAAATAGCAGAGCAACAAAATCTGGTGACCTTTAATAAAAAAGACAGCACCGGGATTTGTTTTATTGGCGAACGTAATTTTAAAGAATTTTTATCGACCTACCTGCCAGCCCAACCCGGCGATATTATCACTGAAGCGGGTGAAAAAATTGCGCAACATTCAGGGTTAATGTATTACACCCTCGGGCAACGACAAGGTTTGGGTATTGGTGGTTTAAAGAATTATCCGGATGAGCCGTGGTATGCCGCGCAAAAAGACATGGCGAATAACTGGCTGGTGGTGGTGCAAGGCCATGATCATCCATTACTCAAAAGTGACTGGTTGGAAACCCGCGATATTCACTGGATTACCGAGCAACCTACCAGCTTTCCTTATAAATGCAGCGCAAAGACGCGCTACCGGCAAGATGATGCAGCCTGTGAGATAACAGAATTGGCTCCGGGACATTACCGGGTTAATTTTGAGCAACCACAATGGGCGGTAACACCGGGGCAATCGGTGGTGTTTTATAGCGGTGATGAGTGTCTTGGTGGTGCTATAATCACGGAAATTCCAAATAGTATAAAATAACATACAAATGACATATTCAATATTTGACCGAACGGTTGCTCTGGCCGGATTATATCAATGCATTTCACTGGTTAACCAGGTGGCACATTCCGGAATGATGGATGTGCACAATTTTGAGGTAATAATTTCGAGTTTATTACTGAATGACCCCGATAAGACTCAGGATGTTTATGGTAATTTGGGTAATCTGCGCTCCGGTTTTGAAACAATTATCTCGCAATTAGGCGATTCCTCTAAGGCCTCTATTAATGATATGAACCGCTATGCTGTCACCTTATTGCATTTAGAGCGTAAATTAAGCCAAAACAGCAAAATGCTGAACATGCTATCCACCCGTCTGGAGAGTGTGTCCGGACAATTAGAACATTACCCGGTAACTCACGACAATGTATTAGCCAATTTAGCGGATATTTATGCCGATACCATCAGCACTTTGTCTCCCAAAATCATGGTGAAAGGTGAAGAAAAGTTCTTGTCCCAGAGCAATAATGCCAATAAAATTAGGGCCTTATTATTATCGGGTATTCGTTCTGCAGTGCTGTGGCGACAGGTTGGCGGTAATCGCTGGCAATTGCTGCTTAAACGAAAGTACTTTGTAGTGGAAGCAAAAAGAATATTACAGAACGACATACCGAAAACAGTAAATTAATAAATACAGTCTAGAATAACGATACCCCGATAAATTCAGGAATAAATTAAGGAATTTAAATGAGTAATAACAATAATAGTTTTAACGCCCGTGCAACTTTAGCTGTTAATGGCAAAGATTATGAAATTTACAAACTCGACAGTTTAAATAACAGTGCCCGGCTACCCTTCTCATTAAAAATTCTGTTAGAAAATTTATTACGCTTTGAAGATGAAGTGACTGTTTCAAAAGCAGATATCGAAGCATTAAACAACTGGGACGCTAAAGCCGACCCCAGTATCGAAATAGCTTATCGCCCTGCCCGTGTGTTAATGCAGGATTTCACCGGCGTGCCCGCAGTTGTGGATTTAGCAGCAATGCGTGATGCAATGGTGGATTTAGGTGGCGACCCTGAAAAAATTAATCCTCTACAACCTGCCGAGCTTGTTATTGATCACTCAGTGCAAGTGGATGTTGCCGGTGCAGCCAATGCCTTTGAATTAAATGCCGATTTGGAATACAGCCGAAATCAGGAACGCTACAGTTTTTTAAAGTGGGGACAAAAAGCATTTTCAAACTTTGCAGTAGTGCCACCGGATACGGGTATTGTGCATCAGGTAAATTTAGAACATTTAGCCCGCGTTGTGTTTGATAAAGAAAATAATGGTGTGTTGCAAGCCTACCCGGATACCTTAGTCGGCACCGATTCACATACCACCATGATTAATGGTTTAGGTGTTTTAGGTTGGGGTGTCGGTGGCATTGAAGCTGAAGCAGCAATGTTGGGCCAACCGGTTTCGATGTTAATTCCACAAGTGGTTGGTTTTAAAATGACGGATAAGTTACCCGAAGGTACTACCGCAACCGATTTAGTATTAACCGTGGTTGAAATTTTACGACAACACGGCGTGGTTGGAAAATTTGTTGAGTTCTTTGGTGATGGTATCACGGATATGCCACTGGCTGATCGAGCCACAGTTGCCAACATGGCACCGGAATACGGTGCAACCTGCGGTATCTTCCCGATTGATGATGAAACTTTAAATTACATGCGCCTCAGTGGTCGTAGTGAACAGCAAATTAAATTAACCGAAGAATACGCCAAAGCACAAGGTATGTTCCACACTGCAGCAACACCGCAAGCAGATTACTCGAGTGTTATTGAACTGGATATTAGCACTGTTGTGCCCAGTTTATCTGGACCAAAACGACCACAAGATCGAGTGCCATTATCAAATTCAAAATCAATGTTTAATGATGCATTAGCAACATTAAATAAAGAACGTAAAGCCAATAGCAAACCAGTAACAACAACGGTTAATGGCCAGCAAGTTGAAATTAAAGACGGTAGTGTTGTGATAGCCGCGATTACTTCCTGC
>CAYOHQ010000072.1:0-11438 GCA_964403805.1 uncultured Thioalkalispiraceae bacterium
ATGTAGTTCACTTATAATTTCAGTTTCCAGACTCATAATATTCCTTTAGTTTGTAGATGACGATTAGAGTTATTATTAAAATTCTCCACTAGCGCCACGTTTCATTATATCTTGAATAATCTCTTTAACGCGTAATGCTTCTTTCTTTAATTCAGGTGGTAACGGTGTTCCACCGTAAATCATCATGTCCATATTGAGTGAATAAATCCATAAGTGTCCTTGTTTGTCTTCTAGTAGTGTGATGCGACACGGTAAGTAAGCCGAAAAAGCATCGCTGTAATCGACCATTTTAGCGGCGGTAAGTGGATTGCAGTACATGTAAATTTTCATGAAGCGAAATTTTTTACCAGTCATCGCTGTTATTTGTTGATATAAAGGCAACTCACCGACATTTTTAATATTATGTTCGGCTGCAATTGATTTCATGGCATCCTCGACATCTTCTGCGGTTAAACCGTCATTTACCTTAACTTTCCATACCGTTGCGTCAGCAGCATTACCGGTTTCAACAAGTTTTGAAATCATATTACTGTAAGTTGCAATTGCATTATCATCGAACCGTTTCACTGCATGATAGGCTGGTTCAAACTTAATAATTAAATACATCAGTAATACTAAAAATAACAATCCTAATGTTGCTAATGTATAAAGTAAAATTTTCATATTACTTGCCTTTTTTACTATTGTTATTGTGCATAAGTTGCATTACTTCATTTGCTTTCGCAGGATTAAAGCGGGATATAATTCGCATTATTTGTGGTAACTTCCAATAATGTCGGTGTTTAATTAATAATTTTGCTGCTTTTGAATAATGTTTAATTGCTGATTCCAGTTTTCGTTCACGATAATAGAGATTTCCCAGTTCACCTTGAATGTCGGGATTATCCGATAATTGATTACTTAAAGTTAAATAGTGTTTTTTTGCAGTTTTAAAATCATTTGTCCAAAATGCTTTGCGAGCTTTATACAATAATTTAAGTTGCTTTTTATTTAATTTAAAGTGAGTAGGTGGTTTTGGCACTGTCCTGTTAATTGAATTAAATCGTGGTGCGTAATACCGAGGTGTTACAGGTTTCATAACCGGTGGTGGCATCATTCTTTGTTGCGGATAAGGCGTAAATTGTTGTTGATGTTGTGGTGTCATAGCCAATTTTTGTTCAGGTGTCATTTTTTGTGGCATCGATTTAGATTTTATTATTTCTGTTGTTTTAGGAAGAAGCGGTATAGCAGATGCTTCTGGTGCTACAGGGTGCATTAACGGTGTTGATGCTTTATTATCAGAATTAATAGCAACAGGTGAATCAATTGGATGCATTAATGGTTTCGTTGATTTTATATCAAGATCGGATTCATTATTGGCTTTAATTTCGCTTGCAGCTGGTGAATCACTTAAATTTGAATTTTTAAGTGTATTTTCGATTACCGTACTTATTGCTGGTTTGGAATTCGCTTTGGATACCAATTCAGTTGATACCGCAGGGTTAACAACATTAAGTGCTAATCTTTGTTTTTGTAAAACGGCATTTATTTGTGACACCGGCCAGGTTAGCGTGCGATACCAGTCAGATGATATTTTCTCACGATAAAAATAAGCGGCTGCGATGCTTGTAATTAATAGCATCGGTAATAAATAGGATAAAAACCAACGTAGTGCTGTCATAGTATTACCTCAATGAACTCCATCGACTATAAACAACGAAGAATATAATATCGTTGCTAATTGATTAACTTCAGTGGCAGCTTTGCTTCGGGGTTCCATTTCAAAAACTGCCAAACCTTCACTAAAAGAACGACGGTAGGCGGTACGCTGATGCCAGCGTATGTCCACCAATGCCAGATCATTTAGACCTTTAATTGCTTGTGCTGCTTCATCGGTTTCACGAACACCACGATGAGTATCGGCACGGTTAATAAAACCAAATAATTTTGGTGTATTTTTTTTAGTGCTATTGTCCCGAACTATTTTCATAAATCGTTGTGTAGACCAGATATCTGCCTGACTGGGTGTAATTGGTATTACAATTCTATCTGCAATTGTTACAGCAGATTTAAACGCATCCATGTCGGCAGTTCCTACATCAATTAAAATTTCGGTTTTTTTACTATTATTCAATTCACTTATGTTTTGTTTAATCGAAATTTTTGGATCATATTCTTGATTGTTACGAACCTCTACGACATCGCTTAAAGTAGCTTGTGGGTCCAGATCAAACACGGTTACTTTTTTTTGTTGCGCAGCTAACCACACAGCAAGATTAAATGTTACCGTGCTTTTTCCAGTTCCACCTTTTAGATTTCCGATTAAGGTTATCATTTTATACTCTTTAAATTAAAAACCATAAACAGTCACGTCCTTGTGTTTTGTTTACCATTATTTTTTAGCCGGTGCCTGTGAAGGTGGTACTGGCGCAGGGTATGGGTATCCTGGTGGTGGATAACTGCCATATCCACCTTGAGGGTAGCCATAACCTTGGCCCTGGTTTTGTCCTTGACCTTGACCTTGACCTTGGTAGCCCTGATATCCTTGATAACCCTGGTTACCATAGCCCTGATAGTTTTGATTACCACCGCTATACCATTGTGGATTTGCTTGACCACGGCTATTGCCTTTCCAGCTCATGTCGAAGTCACCCATCATGTTACCCCAACCATTACCTTTGCCCCAGCCGTTGCCATTACCCCAGCCATTGCCATTACCCCAGCCGTTGCCATTGCCCCAACCATTGCCATTACCCCAGCCGTTGCCGTTGCCCCAACCATTGCCATTACCCCAGCCGTTAGCTTGGGGATAACTGTTAGCACGAGGGTTATAACCATTATAAGGATTACCGCCTGCCCAGGGATTTCCACCACCCCAAGGGCCATAATTATTATAATTATTTCCACCCCAAGGCATATTACCGCCACTCCATGGATTACCACCACCACCCCAGGGATTACCACCCCAAGGTCCCCATGCATGTGCTGTTAATGGTGCAACTGATGCAGCTAAAGTCACTGCAAGTGTTGCTGCTTTAATATTAAATTTCATAACGACCTCCGTTAATACAACGTCCTCGATTAATAGCGCTATCAGTTAAATGAGGACGATCGTTAACTGATAGATTAAAAATTAATTGACTAATTAACATCAATAAGTCCACCCGGGTAAATACTGTAATGGCATAGCGCCATAACCTTGTAGCCATGGGTTATAAGTCATTATTGACGGTGGCATCAACACCGGATTCCGATAAAGTGGAAACAATGGTGATGTTGGTAAATAGTTATAGCCTGTTGGTAGTGTTACCTGATTCCGATATTGCTTTTGATAAGGATTGTAGTTAGGGCTGACATAATTATTTTGCCAGCCTGAACGGTAAGATCCAGCTTGTTGGAATGAATACTGGTTTGATTGAATGTAATTCGCATTAGCATCATCATAACTACCGTAACGTGGTGGCCATTGCCCTTGCTGTGCAAAAGCAAAGCCTGTAGTTACGGCCAAGTAAAAAAACGTTATCAATAAAATACAATATTTATTCATTGCTGTTCAGTCTCATTTTTTTGCAGACGGTTGATCCGGTGCATTCTGTACCCATGGTGGCATTGGTCTTGCCCAGTTAGGTCGATTCATTTGCGGTGGTTGGTTTGCCCACGCAGGTGGTGCCATCATTTGTTGTTGTTTGCTCATCATCGCTTTTTGGTCATCACTTAAATTTGGTTGTTGCCTCGGTGCATTTTGAACCCAGGGTGGAGGCGTTGGCCTTATCCAGTTAGGTCGATTCATTTGCGGTGGTTGGTTAACCCACGCAGGTGGTGCCTTCATTTGTTGTTGTTTACTCATCATCGCTTTTTGATCATTACTGACATTAGGTTGTTGCCGTGATGGATTTTGTACCCAGGGTGGAGTTGGTCTTGCCCAGTTAGGCCGATGCATTTGCGGAGGCTGGTTAACCCACGCAGGTGGTGTCATCATATGAGGTGGTTTACCCATCATTGCTTTTTGATCATTACTGACATTAGGTTGTTGCCATGATGGATTTTGTACCCAGGGTGGTGGTGTTGGCCTTGCCCAGTTAGGCCGATTCATCGCAATAGGGTTTTGTGGCATAGCAAGATTTGATGCATAAGGACCCGGTGGCGGTAATTGATAATAAAAATTTCTAACCTGTGGTGCCATGTCTTTTGATTTGGCAAAAACGGTAGCAGAAAGAATGCCGCTGCTAAGCAGGATGCTAACAGAAACAATAATCGCTGGCGTTAAACGGTGTAATGAGGATTCAGCCGCTGGCTTTGAATCTGTTACCGCATCATTATTTGTATCTGTAGACTTATCTGGTTTGCTTTCAACTACAGTTTCTTTTTCAGGTTCAGCTTCTATTTTAGTTTCCATAATAATCTACTCTCATTTTAAGGTTGATTTTTTAATCATCATCTTTAAGTTGAATGCCACGGTGTGGTTTTTTGGCTTTTTTCTTTTTCGTTACGGTTTTTTTATTATTTTTTTTCACAGTAGTGCGTTTTTTAGTTACTACCTTTTTTTCCGTTACTGCTTGTTCGCTTTCACTTTTAGAGACATCTGGTTTCGGTGTTGTTGGATCAGTGACTACCGTTTGTTTTACAGGAATTATTAGTTCCAGTTTTTGTTTAAACCATTTCTCAATAACTAATAGTAGAAGTCTTAACGTTTCGATGAAACCAAGTAATGATTGCGATAAATCACTTGCTAATGTTGAAATAATCATTTTAAAAATAGCGACGGTATTTTTTGCTACACGGAAAATATGCCAGTCGGGTAATAGTGATTGACGGTTATTGTATTCCTGATCCATTTCACAAGGCGTTTTTTCACCATTGTCATCCAGTGATGCAGGACAAAATGCAGCTCTGCCGCTAATGCAACCCAGTGGTATAATGAGTAAAGTCAATAATGTAGAGACTAACCCGCCAAACATTAATGAGATAGCCATACCCTGAAAGATGGGATCAAATAGGATTACTGATGAACCTCCCAAAAGCGCCCCCGCCGTAATTAAGATGGGTCGGGTTCTCGCCTTACAGGCTTGAATCAAAGCTTCCTGCACCGACACACCTTTGTCGACTTCCTGTCTAGAGAAGTCCACCAGTAAAATGGAATTGCGAACAATGATGCCGGCAAGTGCAATAAAACCAATCATTGATGTCGCAGTAAATTCAGCATCCATAATCCAGTGTCCCGGAATAATGCCGATTAAGGTTAGTGGTATCGGTGCCATCACAATAGCGGGAAGTACAAAATTACCAAATTCCCAAACCACTAACATATAGATAAGAATTAATGCCACTGCAAAGGCCAGCCCCATGTCACGAAACGTTTCATAGGTAACGGTCCATTCACCGGCCCATTCAAAAGTACTTGCAGCGCTGTTTGTTGGTGGGCCCCAATATTCACCCGATACTTTTACACCATCAGGTGCGATATAGTTTTCAAGTTGTGCTTCAACTTCAGCCATACCATAAATAGGTGCGGCCAGCCTCCCAACTGTTTCACCAGTAACGTATTCAACGGCACGTAAATCTTTGTGGAATATAATAGGTTGTTGTTTTTCACTACTAAAATAGCCTAACTCGGCTAACGGAATACCCGCCTGAGATTGTCCAGTAAATTGACTCGGTACCGGTAATTGACTTAAGCGACGGTAATCAGCACGTATCGAATAAGGCGCCTGTAAAATTATTAATGTCGGATCAAGTAATGAACCGTGTTTAATATCGCCCAAAACAAAACCACCCATGGTCATTTCCAGTGTGCGATTCACACTTTCAGAACTAACACCATAACGCTGCGCTTTTTCACGATTAATGTGAAATTGCCAAACATCATGATCAGCCTGAATGTAATTATCAACATCATCTAGATGTTCGGCTTGTTCAAACATGTTGGTTAAGTCACTGGCAAATGCCCGTCGTGTATAGGCATCCGGCCCATATACTTCGGCAACCACAGATTGTAAAACGGGTGGTCCTGGTGGCATTTCAACAACTTGAATTTTTGCACCTGCCTGATGCGCAATAGACGAGATTAATTCTCGCACTTCAACTGCGATTTCATGGCTGGATCGTTCTCGATCACGTTTGTGTAGTAGTTGCACTTGAATATCTGCTTGCCAAGAATTTTGGCGTAAATAATAATGACGAACCAAGCCATTAAAATTAAACGGAGATGCTGTACCAACATACGATTGAATTGCAGTAACTTCATCTATGTCGCGTATCATCATCGCTAAGCGGTGAGTCAGGTTTGCAGTAACGGGTAATGCCGTGCCTTCCGGAAAGTTAATGACAACATTAAATTCAGATTTGTTATCGAGTGGCATCATTTTTACCCGAACGCCATTAGTAACAAATAAAGTGGTTGTCGCAAAAAAGATTCCGATAACACTAATGAGAAATACTAAACCTTTAATGCGATCACGAATCAAGGGAGTGATAATTCGACGGTAAAATTGCTCCAGCTTTTCACTTTGAGCATGTTCTTTTTCTGCTGCTTTATTTAATTGTTCCAGTGATGGAGCAAGACGCATGGTTAACCAGGGTGTGAAAATAAAAGCCGCAAATAACGAGAAAATCATTGCCACTGAACCTAATGCAGGAATCGGTGCCATGTAAGGTCCCATCATGCCACTGACATAGGCCATCGGTAATAAAGCGGCTATTACAGTAAAGGTTGCAAGAATTGTTGGGTTGCCAACTTCACGAACAGCATCAATTGCTGTTTCCGTACTAGTTTCATTGTTTAATAACCAACGACGGTATATATTCTCAACTACCACAATTGCATCATCGACTAGAATACCAATAGAAAAAATGAGCGCAAATAAACTAACGCGATCAATTGTAAATTTAAGTATCCAGGCACTAAATACCGTCACTAAAATAACAACTGGAATAACAATGAGTACGACCGTTGCAGCAGGCCGGCCCAGAAACATCCAGACTAAAATGGTAACAACCAGCGTGGCGACAAATAATTTAAAAATAAGTTCGTTTACTTTATCATTGGCAGTTTCACCATAATTACGAGTGATGCTAACATTAACATTGTCAGGAATAGATCGACCTTTTAAATACTCCACCTTCTCTAAAATGGCATTCGCAACAGAAACGCCATTAGTGCCAACTTTTTTTGCAACTGCAAGAGTAACTGCTGGTGCAGCTATAGTAGGATTGGTTAGAGTTGATGCCTTACCAGAATAAAAATTTGCAAATTGATTTGTTTCTGCTGGACCTTCAATGATTTTTGCAACATCAGCCAGATAAACGGGTTGATTGTTATAAAGTCCAACGATAAGTTGTCGTACATCGTTGGCGTGTTTTAAAAATTCACCGGTATATAATCGAAAGCTGTGATCATTGGTTTCAACATTACCAACACCACGTTGTGTATTAGCTGATCGAATAGTATTGGCAATTTGATCTAAATTAATACCAAAGCCGGCTAAACGTTCAGGATAAACTTCAATACGAATTTGTTCTTTACGACCACCTACCACAAAACTCTGGCTGGTATTAGGAACTTCTTTTAAACGTTGGATAACATCGAGAGCAACTAAGCGTAATGTCGCATCGTCGACTGCACCTTGAGTATTATCGGGGCCATTTTGCGGAGACCATAACGTTAATGTGATTAAGGGTACATCATCCACACCTTTTGGTTTTACCAATGGTGGTGAGACACCGGGTGGAATGCGATCTATATTAGATTCAAGTTTGTCATACAGCTTAACCAAGGACTCACCCATGTCTTCGCCAACATCAAACTCAACAGTAACCATAACTTGTTCACGTTGAGACGCAGAATACACATGCTTAACTCCGGGAATTTCACTCATGATACGCTCAAGAGGATCAGCAACTAAACTGGCGACCTGTTCTGAAGAAGCACCGGGGTAGCTTACAAAGATATCTACCATGGGAACAGAAATTTGTGGATCTTCCTGCCGCGGGGTAAACATTAAGCCTAAAATGCCAATTGCAAGACAGGCAATTAATAACAAAGGTGATAAAGGCGAATGAATAAATGATTTAGCCAGGTTTCCGGCTAAACCTAACTTACTACTATCGTGTTCGTTATTATTTGAATTAGTTTCAGGCTGCATAGTTATTTTTATTTAGATGCCCAGCTGGTTTTCACATTACTGTTTTGAGTGTTAGCATTGACAATTATTCGGTCACCCGATTTTAATCCGGCTAACACCACAACGCGGCCATCCTGTAAATCGTGACCGAGTCTTAATACTCGTAATTCAGTTTTATTATTATTCGTTAACAACATTACACCGGGTAAACTTGAACCCGTTATTAATGCAGAACGGGGAATAACCAATAATTGCTGTGCTTGAGTATTATGATCCGGTAGTTGCACTTGAACATACATACCGGTAGCAACCGGCACACCCGTCGGTAAATCAAACTTCACTGTGACAGTATGTGAATTGTTGTTTGCAGAGGGATAAATATTAGCGACACGAACAGGAATGACGCGTTGGTTATTATCAAGAAATGCTTTTACAATCATACCTGTGTGTAGCAATGTGACCAAGCGTGCAGGAACTTCAGCCTGTATGCGAAAGTAACGGGTATGTGCAAAGGTAAATAATGCCTGACCGGGTTGCACTGTATCGCCAATTTCAACCATCTTTTTAGTGATAACACCTTCAAACGGTGTAATCACTCGAGTATCACGTAATTTTTCATCAATACTGCGTAATTGTGAAAAGGCTTGTTGATAACTGGCTTGAGCCTGACTAACACCACTATAACGAGAATAAATATCGGCCTGTCGTTGTAAACCCGGGTTACCACCGCGAGTAAAAAATTGATCAAACATCGCAGGAAAACCCATTCCTGCCATTGGTTGTTGGCTACTACTGTAGGGGCTCAACATTTCACGGCTGTATTGTACTTGTGAATTTTGTAACGCCGTTTGGGCACTGGATATTTGTGACACTGCAGCACGTCGTTGTGCCAGTAGTGCTCTATCATTTTGGGCTAATATAACTTGACCGGCTGGAAACCAGCTACCTTCTTCACCTGCAATAAATTCAATTCGTCCCGGCATTGATGCCGTAAAGGTAATTTCTTTAAACGCAATAACTTTACCGCTAATAGCGATGCCACTTTGATCTTGGATAGCTTCCACTGTAAAGACACTATTCCCTATTCCCGCACTAAATGTAGAATTTTCAGCTGCTCCAAGCTGTTGGCTATTGATTATATTTAGTGAAAACAGGATCAATAGACCTGCTGCTATACCTTGCGGTTTAATAAACTGAACTACCATTGCACTTAATCTCCCCAAAATAATCATGCAACACACAGCGTGTTTCTTACTAACTATCGCAAAGACCGTGCCAGTAGTTAAGTAATTGATTTATATTGTTATTTAGTGACCGGTGTTGCAACGTGATGCATCCAGAATAAAGCATAAGATTCTTCAGGTAATTGATTTATATCAAGATCACATGATAATAAGTGTTGCAACATGTTGCGCAACAGATTAGTTTAAGATTAACTATTTTCCAGAATTTTTAGATCCATAAGGTGTAGTAGTGTTATGACCGCATTTACCCGCAATATGATCCCCATGTTAGAAGCCGTGATTAGTCACATCGATGAAGGTGTGATTATGAGTGATAAAAAAGGCACCGTACTTTATCAAAATCCAGCAGCAATAAACTTATTAGGTTTAGATAAAGGAACAAAACTGGAACGTCTGCAGGATTTTACCGCGGTAAACCTGCAACGTGCATTTGTGACAGCAGCACTAAAAGCTGGTGATGTCGATGCAGCAGGAAAACCCAGTGGTTTATTTGTAACTTTCGAAGAAAAATTTCAGTGCAATGAAGGAAATCGTTATATAGAATTTTATAGTGGCCTGGTTGATTGTTCGATGCACAAAGACAATGTGCGGTTAATTCTATTACGTGATCGAACCGAACAACGGCAACTTGAAGCAGTCTATAAAACCAAGCTCAATAATTTTGAAAGTAACGATCTAAAAATGCTCGAAGTGATTGAGCGCATTCATCAAATTGCACCAAGCAATGCATTTGTATTATTGCAAGGTGAATCCGGTACTGGTAAAACTCTGGTAAGCCGCATGGTGCATAAATTAAGTGCACGTAGTGGTCAAAAATTTGTTGAAGTCAACTGCGCCGCGATTCCGGGCACCTTAATCGAATCCGAATTATTCGGGCATGTAAAAGGGGCATTTACAGGTGCAAGTTCTGATCGTAAAGGCCGTTTTCAGTCAGCCCACGGTGGCACGTTATTTCTTGATGAAATAAGTGAAATACCATTAAATTTACAAGCAAAATTATTACGTGCCATTCAGGATCAGGAATTTGAAATGGTGGGCTCGGATAAATCGATAAAAGTCGATGTTCGTATTATTGTTGCTTCTAATCAAAACCTGCGTGAATTGGTCGATACCGGTGAATTTCGAGCCGATTTATTTTATCGCTTAGCCGTTATTCCACTAACCATTCCACCACTTCGCGAACGTCCGGGTGATATTTCAATTTTAATCCATCATTTTATGGAAAAATTGCAACAACGTGGTTATTCAAAAGACATAGAATGTTCTACAGAAGCATTACAAATGTTAATGAATTATTTCTGGCCTGGCAATGTTCGTGAACTTGAAAATGCCATTGAGCATGGTGTTATCTGTGCAGCAAATAATGTAATAAAACCGGAAAGTTTACCGCAGGATATTCTTAAGTCCGCATCATTAGAAGTTGTTTCAATTGCCCCTGAGCAAGATAGTGGTTTACGCAGTGTAGAAATAACCAATGCCCTGCGTCAGGCAAAAGGTAGTAAAACTCAAGCTGCCAGTTTATTAGGGATTGATCGTTCTACTTTATGGCGCAGGATGCAACGCTTAGGTATTCACTAAAATCAGTTTAATATGTTTTATCTCATCACTACCATTCTTTAAAACTCTCAATTTATATATTCATTATTATTCCAATGTTTTATTTATTAAATAAAGCTGTTTTTAAATAAAGATAGTTAAAACGTGGACGTTATATTATTGAATCGATCAATTCGTTTAAATAGATTATTAATATCGAATTTTACGAATTAATACTCATTAAAAATAATGTATTTATTTGTTTTGATTGTAGTTAGTAAAGAGGATTTTTGAGTGTCACAAAAAAAAGCAGTTATGTCACATATTGGTTTGAAGCCTCAAGAGTTAGTATTAATCAAGAGCTTTTATAAGCTAATTAAATGGGTACAAACAGTTTATGATTTTAATGAATATGAACCAAATGTATTTTCTGACGTAATAATTGTAGATGCTGATAATCGAGAAGCAATGGAAAAATGGCGGAAAGCAATTATTTCAAAAAATATTGCGAATACAATATTAATTTCAAATGAAGAACAGAATTTAAAAGATACTATAT
>CAYOHQ010000073.1:0-11409 GCA_964403805.1 uncultured Thioalkalispiraceae bacterium
AGTTGGATATACCAATGCAGGTAAATCAACTTTGTTTAATATATTAACCTCATCGGATGTTTATGCCGAAGATCAACTATTTGCCACATTAGATCCAACTCTACGCCGATTAGAGTTGCCCGATGGTGATCCGGTAATTTTGGTTGATACCGTTGGTTTTATTCGAGATTTACCACACGATTTGGTCGCTGCTTTTCGTTCCACTCTGCAAGAAACCTGTGATGCGGACTTATTAGTGCACGTGATAGACGCTTCCAGCCCGATACGTGAGCAAAACATTTCAGAAGTCAATAAAGTGCTTAAAGCAATAAAAGCCGATACTGTAAACACCATTGAGGTTTACAATAAAGTAGATTGCCTCGCAGGCAATAATAAAGCACGAATTGATCGCGATGGCGATGGCAAAGCACAACGAATCTGGATATCGGCTTTAAATGGTGACGGTCTGGATGAATTACAGCAAGTATTAAAAGAATTACTTGAAGAAGATACCATTAAACATCAAATATCCCTGGGGCCAGCTGAAGGGCGGCTTCGAGCGAGCTTGTTTGATAAGGGCACTGTTCAAAACGAACAAATAACGGACGAAGGCAATACCATTATGGATATCATATTAAAGCGTAAGGATTGGTTTGCATTGTGCAAAAAAGAGCATATTGAAGAAAAAATTGTCGATCCGGTGGATAGACAACTTGCGATAGACGCTAAAGCCCAATAAAATTTGCATTTACAAAATTCGACCCAATAATTAGCAGATAGATCGATATAGTTTTAAAAATTTTAGTAACATAAACAAACATTAATTTAATCACAAATGGAGTCATACATGGCTTGGAACGAACCGGGCGGTTCTGGTGGGGATAAAGATCCCTGGGGTAATCGCGGCAAAGATCAGGGGCCACCTGATTTAGACGAAGTAATTAAAAAAGTACAAAAGAAAATATCGGGTATTTTTGGTGGCGGTGGCTCGGGTGGTGGTTCAGGCAACACCAAAGGGATTGCTTCAGTCTTCATTATAATCGGTATACTTGCTGCAGCTGTTTGGGCATTTGCTGGTATCTACATCGTAGACGAAGGTAAACAAGCCGTTGTATTACAGTTTGGGAAATTCCATTCAGTGTCCAATCCCGGTCCGCATTGGTTACCTGTGGGTATTCAAGATAAAGCGATTATCAATGTATCAGGTGTCCGTAAAATTAACATCGGACAGGGCTCAGACGAAGCTTTAATGTTAACCGGCGATGATAATATCGTTGATGTTGAATACGTTATTCAATACAACATTAAAAATGCCAAAGATTATCTGTTTAACGATGTTTCTCCAGATCAATCTATTTTATTGGCAACGCAAAGTTCTGTTCGTGAAGTAGTTGGTCATGAAATTTTTGATGCGGTTATCAAAGGTAAGCGGATTGCAATTGCAGAAGAAGTTAAAATAAAAGTTCAGAAAATTCTGGATAATTATAAAACCGGCATTCAGCTGCGTGGCTTTGACATGCAAAAATCGGTAGCGCCAAGTGTGGTCTTACCCTCATTCTTTGATGTTAAAGCAGCGGCACAAGAGCGCGAAAAAGCAATCAACAAAGCCAATGGTTACGCTAATTCTATTATTCCTCGAGCTGAAGGTCAGGCATCACGAATTAAACAGGAAGCCGAAGCCTATAAGGCCGAAGTCATTGCACGTGCAACAGGTGAAACTACTCGCTTTAAAAAGATTTTAACACAATACGAAAAAGCCCCTAAAGTAACGCGGCAGCGCTTGTATCTTGAGACGATGGAACAAGTATTTTCAGAAACGAATAAGGTTATGGTTGATGTTAAAGGTGGTAATAACATGTTGTATTTACCGTTAGATCAAATAGTGAAAAAACGTAAATCAGTACAATCCGATAGTGAGTTGTTTAATAACTTGAATACTGAAGTTAATAATTTAAATAATTCATTACCGGATACTAATACTGATAACCGCAGCAGGAGGACACGATAATGACAGCAAAAATGTGGACAGTATTTATACTACTGGCAATCGTTCTTATAGTTGCAGTTAATTCATTCTATACCGTTGATCAGCGTGTCTTTGCTGTTAAATTTGCGCTTGGTAAATTTGCGGATTCAAAAATTGATCCAGGCCTGCATGTTAAAGTTCCTTTTATTAATAACATCAAGAAATTTGATAAACGAATTCAAACTTACGATGTTCGTCCGCAATTGTTTACAACATCAGATAGTGAGCTGTTAAACGTAGATTACTTTATTAAATGGCGAATTTACGATATTGAAGATTTTTACATTAAAAATACTACTGGTGTCAATGCCATTAATAAAGAGGCCGAAGGCCGTTTATACGCCATCGTCAATCAGGCATTATTAGATACCTTTGCAAAAAAGACCAAACGTCAGGTTGTTTCAACCGAGCGTGAATTAATAATGAAGGAAGTAACTCGTAATATGAATTTACTGAGTACTGGCCTAATTAAAAAAGAACCTGATTATGTATTAAAAGAAGGTGCTGATCCGGGCTTTGGTGTAGAAATTGTCGATGTGCGGATTAAACGAATCGAGCTTCCGGATAATGTGCTTCGTAAAACCTTTGAACGAATGAAATCCGATAGAGAAAAAGTGGCTCGTGAGTATCGTGCCCGTGGTGTTAGTGAAGCCAATATAATTCAAGCCAAAGCAGACAAGAATAAAGTTATCCTGATAGCAAATGCACAACGAGATGCTCAAATTATTCGAGGTGAGGGTGATGCAACCTCGGCTAAAATATTTGCTGATGCCTATAAGAAAAATGCAGAATTTTATGCTTTTTACCGCAGTCTTGAATCGTATAAAAAATCGTTTAAAGATGGTAATGATTTTCTGGTATTAGAACCGAATTCCGATTTTTTCTCATACTTTAAAAATCAAAAAGCCAAAAAGTAATAATTTTGGTTTTGACAGGAATTTTGTATGTGGGAAAAAATATTAATTGCGGTAGCCCTGGTTATGGTTATTGAAGGATTTATGCCGGCTATCAATCCTGCAGTTTTTCGAAAAACGATGCAAGCGGTTTCAGGTATGTCAGATAAACATTTGCGTATTATGGGGCTGTCGAGCATGGCCATTGGTGCTGTATTAGTGTATTTTTTTACCGCTTAAAGAATAAAATAATTTTAATTTAGTAACAATAAAAATGAAACAACAGGAAACATGGATACTGCCAGAAGGCATTGAAGAAATTCTTCCACCTCAGGCAAAGCAACTCGATTTAATGAGTCGCCAGTTATTGGATTTATTCTATAGCTGGGGTTATGAGTTGGTGATGCCGCCACTCATCGAATATTTAGAATCTTTACTCAAAGGTTCGGCATCTGATCTAGATTTACAAACATTTAAAATTACTGATCAAATGACTGGCCGTATGATGGGCATCCGTGCTGACTTGACACCGCAAGTTGCCCGTATTGATTCTTTTCATTTAGCAAATTCTACAATTTCCCGTTTATGTTATTTAGGTACGGTATTACATACAAAAGTTGAAGGTCTAACGGGTTCACGAAGTCCGATGCAACTTGGTGTTGAACTATATGGACACGCTGGAATAGAAAGTGATCTTGAAATGATTCAGTTAATGTTCCAAACACTGAATCAAGCCGGTATCGAATCACTGTATCTGGATATTGGGCATGTTGGTATCTACCGTGAATTGGTTAAGCAGGCTGAACTAACAGCAAGTCAGGAAACTGAACTATTCGATATTTTAAATCGTAAATCAAAACCCGAATTAAAAATTCTATTAGAGTCGTGGACGATAGATAAGAATATGAAAAACATATTTTCCCATTTAATAGATTTAAATGGTGCTGTCGATGTTATTGATAAAGCTAAAACAGTATTATCGAAGGCAAATAAATCGGTATTGGCTGCGTTAAATAATTATGAACAAATCGTAACAGATATTCAAAAATTAATTCCAAATATTACTATCCATTGTGACCTGGCAGAATTGCGTGGTTATCATTATCACACCGGTGTTGTATTTTCTGCACTAGCACCCGGACAAGGTGATGCCATTGCATGGGGTGGACGCTATGATGATATTGCAGCGGCATTTGATAATCCACGTCCTGCAACAGGTTTTTCAACCGATTTGAAAAAATTATTATCAATAAGCGCTTTAGCAAGCAGCGCTAGCAATGGTATTATGGCACCTTATGATGTCAATAATGAACAGTTGCAAATGGAAATCAAATCCTTACGTTCATCAGGTGAGTGCGTTATTACGCTACTACCTAACCAGACAGGCACTGCCAGTGACATGGGTTGCGATCGAATATTGAAAAACCAAAAAGATAGCTGGGTTGTTAGTAAGGCATAAATTATATTAATTTAATAAAATAAGACGAGTTTTAAATCATGGGAAAGAATGTAGTCATAATTGGTACCCAATGGGGTGATGAAGGTAAGGGCAAAATTGTTGATTTATTAACAGATGGTGCCAGTGCTGTCGTACGATTTCAGGGTGGCCATAATGCCGGACATACACTGGTTATTGGTGATAAAAAAACTGTATTGCATTTAATTCCATCGGGTGTATTACGTGATAATGTAGAATGCTTAATTGGTAATGGTGTTGTATTATCACCATTGGCATTAATAGAAGAATTAAAAATGCTCGAAGACAATGGCGTTCCTGCTCGTGACCGTTTAACGATTAGTGAAGCTTGTCCATTAATCCTGCCATACCACATTGCACTCGATTCTGCTCGTGAAATTGCCCGTGGTAAAAAAGCCATTGGTACAACCGGCCGCGGTATCGGCCCCGCCTATGAAGATAAAGTATCCCGACGTGGGCTACGTGTAGGTGATTTATTTCACCGCGAACGTTTTGCTGCAAAACTAGGTGAAGTACTGGATTACCATAATTTCGCATTAAAGAATTATTACAAAACTGATACTGTTGATTTCCAAAAAGTATTAGATGAAACAATCGCTATGAGTGAAGAAATTTTACCCATGGTTGGCGATGTTACTGAAATTATTTATCAACATCATAAAAAGAATAATCACATCATGTTCGAAGGTGCACAAGGTGCATTGTTAGATATTGATCACGGTACCTATCCTTATGTAACTTCTTCAAACACAACCGCTGGTGGTGCTTCAACTGGCAGTGGCATGGGACCAAAATACATTTCTTATGTATTGGGTATTACCAAAGCTTATACAACCCGCGTTGGTTCAGGCCCATTCCCAACAGAATTGTATGACGGTGTAGAATTACTCGATGCCGATGGTGAACACATGGCAAAGCAAGGTCATGAATTTGGTTCAACCACCGGTCGACCACGTCGTTGTGGTTGGTTTGATGCAGTGTGCTTACGCCGCTCAGCACAAATTAATAGTGTCACGGGTTTATGCATAACCAAACTCGATGTTCTTGATGGTTTAGATGTGCTACGCATTTGTACTGGTTACAAATACAATGGCACCACTCGCGATACACCACCAGTTGGTGCTGATGCTTTCGAAAGTTGTGAACCCATTTACGAAGAGCTACCCGGTTGGTCTGAATCTACCTTTGGTGTCACTGATTACGATAAACTACCTGCAAATGCTAAAGCATATTTAAAACGACTGGAAGAACTGACGGAAATTCCGATTGATATTATCTCAACGGGGCCTGAGCGTAATGAGACTATTGTATTGCGTAATCCTTATGATGTTTAATTAGTATTTTACATCAATAATTACAAATCGTTGTACACCCTCGGGCAATTGCACCGAAATTTCATCATCTAATGATTTTTTCATTAACGCTTTAGCTACCGGTGCATCCATACTGATTTTACCATTTGCTATATCAAATTCATCCGGCCCAACAATCTGATAGGTAATTTCTTCGCCTTGTTCATTCTCCAGTGTCACAATGGCACCAAAAAACACCATCGATTGATTATCGGGTACCGTATTCACAATGGTTAATTCATCAATACGTTTTTGTAAATACCGTATACGTCGGTCAATCTCTCTTAACTGTTTTTTGCGGTAAATGTATTCCGCATTTTCAGATCGATCACCTTCAGCGGCAGCTGCAGACAGGATTTTAACTACTTCACGTCGAAGCAACCATTTTTCACGCAATTCAGTTTCGAGAGTATCGTAACCGTGTTGCGTTATATAATGTGAACCACGTGCTTGAGGTGGTCGCCATCGGCCCATTGTTGCTCCAAAATGTTTATTGGTATTTATTATTTACAAAAATAAATAGTATCTATTAATATTCAATCATACAATATCTTGATAGTAGAAACAGGCTACTTTTCGTTAAATATTAACTATTTAGCGTCATAGTTGTAGCTGCAAATATGCATTGAAAAACACCTAAAAAATAGTGCATGCTGGGATATAAAGTATTGATTAAAATAGGAAGTATATAATTTATCAATGACCATATTTTAAGGACGTTATATGTTCCAGGTAGTACGAAAATTTAGTTACAACTTAATATCACTCTTTCTATTTTTAACCTGTCTAATTACATCTACAGTTAATGCTAGCCCTATCTACGCAGAAGTTGATGTAATGCGAACCAGTGTTTCAGTTGATAGTACTGATTTTGTAATTACCCTACCGAAAATTAAACTTGGTTATATGTTTACACCTCAAGTCATGTTTGAGTTGCAATACACAAGCGGTGATGATGATGAACAAGATAATAGTATTCTGAAAATTAAGAATATCAGTGCAGCGTATCTACGATTAGGTTCACCTCCTTCAACTAATTTACGGGCATATATCATATTAGGTTATGCCGATACCAGTTTGGAATTGACCGGTCAAAATGATATTACAGATAATTACGATGGTTTCTCTGGTGGATTGGTTCTGGAACATTCTGTATGGTCGAAGGAGAGTTTCGTAACCGCAGAATACAATGCTTTTTATAATAACGATGACGTAACAGTCTCGGCGTTTAGTTTGGGGTTTCGTTATGTTTTTTAATTATTTTATAGTTTAACTATTATGTCATTATTAAATAAATTTTATACTTTAATGTTAGTTATCCTGATAACTGCGTGTGGTGGTGGGGGAGACACTAAAACATTAAAGCAGGTTGTTGAGCAAAATAAACTCAATATTCAATCGCTTGTACTAACTTCAAAATACACTCAGACATTAGATCCGGTTAATACACCTGGAGCTATACCAACTTATTATTTTACTCATGGTGATTCCACTGAGCAAATTACAGTAATCGGTATCAATGATAAAAGCGAGGAAATTAGTCTGAGCAATGTACATTTCACCATTACTGATAATGCTGGTGAAACATCAACAATTGATGATGACGGCAACTTAATCCTGGAATCTTTGGCAAATAACACCACAAAACAAATTACCGTTCAAGCAGAGTTTGGTTCCCTTACAGGAACAGCCACTGTGATTATTTCGTCTTTCCACCTACAAGCAAGTGGTTTATTGTTATACAACAATGGTTCTGCAGCGGGGACCAGTTTTGCTGCAACCGTTTGTGACACAACATTGCTTGAAGCAAGAGGCATCTATGACGATGGCTCAACTCGAACCATAACCCGTAAAATAACCTGGGCCGACTCAAATGCCAGTACAAATGCAAAATTTGATGTTACTAATTTAAGCAAACCGTTATTTTCTTCACATACGAATGCTACTTACCCATTAGCGGTAACGTATGATTCACAAACAACCAACCTTGATATTGTGGTTTCACAAAGCGGGTTTACAACTGATTCTATGGTCATTTCTCCTACTAGTAAAATATTACAAGTAGATGGAACACAGTTACTCAGTTTGTCAGGGACTATTAATAATGTACAAACTACAAATCTCGAGACTAAGGCAAAATGGACTAGCGCCGATGCCACTATCGTCGATGTTAATTCATCAACAGGTGTGGTTACCGGTAAGTTATTAGGTGGACCAATTACTATTACAGGAATCTGTGGTTCAGAAACTAAGACATCCAGTGTGACAGTTAAAACACTTGAATTAATTTCAATAGAAATACGCACTGCCAGTTCGGGAGTGAGTGAGTTAATTACATTTAATATCACTGCCGGTAATCCTGAAACGCATAAATTAACCTTGTATGCACATTATTCTGATGGGAGTGAATCCAATATTAGTTCCGATACTACCAATATCAACTGGAGTCTAAATCTTGGTACAGGGTTAGCTGGTGCGATCAAGGTTGATAGTTCAGGTATTGTTACAGCAACACTTGAAGGTGATGGAACTGTATTTGCTATCTATAAAGGAAAATCAGATCGAATTGATATTAAAGTTAATGTGAATTAATATCATTACGCGCCAAATCTGGATGATACTGCTAAATTAACAGTAATTAAATATGAATTATTTAAACGTGACTGTATCTAAATATCGTTCATAATAATCGCCATCCGTTTGCATATACTCAATTTTAAAATTTTGTACTTTAGATAAGGTTGGTGAACGTATTAATTTTAGATGAATGTACTTCATTCCTTGAGGTGATTCATTAACGAATTCATTTAGGTTATACGTTCTGGTATTATTTAAGTAAAAATCCCGGTTCACCCCTCTACCATCGACATATTCAACAGTGAATAATTCATTTAAATTAGAACCGATAGTATGAGTATCATCAAACTCATTATTGCTAGTAATATTCAACATCGAAATTATTTCTTGTGTTGCAGGTGGCGCTAATGAACATGCAACAGCTAATTTAACAGGTGAAAAATTAAATAACCAATCCGATTTTGTTTTCGCAGATAAAGAAGTACTCGTTGCTTTAAGTTCCAATATGAAATTATTATGAGTAACAACCTGATCTGTTTTTATCGGTATTGCATAACGCCAATAATAATAGTCTAGAGTGGTATTATCATAGAATAGACCATTAACAGCAATGTCTTGAATATCATAAGAGCCTGATTTTAATCCAGCACATGTATCAACTGGTGTTCCTGAATCAAGACATGCAGACAATAGTAATGCCAAAAATAAAATTGAAATCCGTTTCATAAATTACTCCTTTGTGTAGTTAATAGCTTGATTAAATCATTTTAAATTATTAACAATTAAATATGCACACCGGTGTATAAATTTGTATCGGTACTTGAAGTAGTATTGCTAGTTAACATTGCCTAGGTAAGACATTTAAGCATTTATCAAGTATGGTGCCGAGAAGAGGACTTGAACCTCCACGGGGTTGCCCCCACTAGCACCTGAAGCTAGCGTGTCTACCAATTCCACCACCTCGGCTTTGATCAGAAATTTTATCAGTTTGAACACGGGTTCTCTAGTTATTATCAATAATTAAAAATTAAAGTACTGCAATTTTCTACAATATAATTTGATACAGTATATGATTTTTTACTATTTACAGAGGTTTCGGGATAAGGTGGTATCATGTTATACGGCCATTTAATTGGCCATATTTTCGTTTAGATATAGATTAATAATTAATTATTGTTTTATATTCAATAAGATAAATAGCTTGTAATTGGCAAAATTATCGGCCAAAATAGTCATATGAGTCGATTGATTGCACCTTATACACCGTATTTGCCAACAGAGTCATCTTTAAATAAATCTGAACTACCTGATCTGGCAATTCAACTATCAACAGCAGCAGCTGAATTGAGTGGCTTGATTGCACCTGTAACCCGGCAAACGATTAAACACTATATGGCGGTTATTAACTCGTATTATTCAAATTTAATCGAAGGGAATAAAACACTGCCATATGAAATTAAAGCTGCTCAAGCAGGAGATTTTTCAAGTGATTTAGAAAAGCGTGATTTACAGATGGAGTCACTTGCTCATATTGCTGTTCAGCACTGGATAGATGAGCAAAATTTAGCAGCGACTGAAATACTGACACCGGAATTTATACAATCTATTAATAAACAATTTTATAGCCAAATACCTGAATCGCTTCACAAGATAAAAAATACTGACGGCTCTATTGTTGAAACTGTACAACCGGGGAAATGGCGAAAGCATGATGTGCAGGTTGGTCGACATGTTCCGCCTGAGCATAAAGAAATCTCCGAACTTATGAAAACATTTTGTGATGTTTATCAACCAAACAAGTTTAAAGGTGATAAGAAAGTTATTGCTGTGATGGCAGCGCATCATCGTTTTTCCTGGATTCATCCTTTTTCAGATGGAAATGGACGGGTAATGCGTTTATTGACTGATGCTGTTTTAAAAGCAATTGGTTTTAAGAGTTGTGGTGTTTGGAGTTTAAGCCGAGGTTTAGCAAAAACAACTGAACAATATAAGTTAGCATTAGCAAATGCAGATTCATTTCGACAGGGTGATTTAGATGGACGTGGTGTATTAAGTGAAAAGGCATTACAGTCTTTTTGTAAATACATGTTGGAAACGGCATTGGATCAAGTGGCTTATATTAGTGAGCTGTTAGCTTTAGATGGAATGCGTCATCGAATTAACAGTTATGTTCATGCTCGCAATGATGGGCGTGTGCTGACTGTGGGAGCATTAAAAGAAAATTCGGCTTTGGTCTTATACAATGCGTTTGTTCATGGTGAACTTACTCGCTCTCAAGCTATTGAATCATGTGGTATGCCGGAACGTTCAGCAAGACGATTATTGGCACAATTAAAGGAAGAAGGTTTATTAAGCGAAACAAGTCGACGTTCAGTTTTAAAGTGGGAGATCCCCGGCCATGCTGAATCTTGGTATTTTCCACAATTGGCTCCGGAGTTCTAAGTGTTATTTATAAATTAATGCTTTATATTATTTATCGAGTATACCAAGTGAAAAATCTCAAGCTCGTTTGGACGAATTTATAGAATAAATCAGTGTTCATTTTTCAGCTGGTGTATAATGCTTATATGGTAAAAAGAACAAAAACAAGCAAAACTGATCCTCATGCTTCCCGGGAAGCGAGTAACTACGATCATCCTATTCCGAGTCGTGAATTCATCATCACTGAAATTGAGAAAGCCGGTGTACCGGTTACTATGAACCAGTTGATTACGGTTTTGGGTATTAAAAACCGGCGGGATATTGAGTCTTTACGCCGACGAATCAGAGCTATGGAACGTGATGGCCAAATTCTGAGAAATCGTCGTGGTGCTTATTGTTTATTAAATAAGATGGATTTAGAGCACGGTGTTGTGTCGGCCCACAAAGATGGATTCGGATTTTTAATCCCGGATGAAGGTGAAAAAGACTTATTTTTGTCTGCAAAAGAAATGCGGGCAGTATTACACGGGGACCGTGTTATTGCGCGTGTAATCGGGGAAGATCGCCGTGGTCGTTTGGAAGGTGCCATTGTTGAGGTGGTGGAAAGAAAAAATACCCGAATCGTGGGGCGCTATACCCATAGCGACACCGGGGTCGGATTTGTAACACCGGATAATAAACGAT
>CAYOHQ010000074.1:0-11355 GCA_964403805.1 uncultured Thioalkalispiraceae bacterium
AGGAATGCCTGCATTTGCTAATGAGAATATAGGAATGATGATATACGCCGATGGTAAATGAAGTTTATGTTCGAGAACCTGTGCTGGTGCTTGAACAAGATTAACACTATCACCTAATGCCTGAACACGTGCGCGTAACTCACCGTTTTTGATAATATTTGGTTCTTGTTGAAATGATTTCTTCATATCTGTAACCATATCTGTGATGTGATGAAGAAAATGATTAGGATCATATTTTGGCTGTAGTGGAATGGTAAAGGCCAGAAATATTCCTGCTAATGTTGCATGAATGCCACTTAAAAGCATTGCTATCCACAATATCAACCCGAGTAAAATATAGGGTAAAGGACGTCGTATACCACCACGATTTAAACTAATTAATAAAAATAGCATAACCGCAACAACAGCCAATGCGGATAAATTGATCGTATCAGTATAAAATAGTGCAATAACAGTAACGGCGCCAAGATCATCAACTATTGCCAAAGCAACCAGAAAAGTTAATAAATTTTTCGGTACACGTTTACCCAGTAATGCCAAAGCGCCTAAAGCAAAGGCGATATCGGTTGCCATTGGAATACCCCAACCCTTAAACGCAATCCCTTCCGGATTTATACTCATATAAATGATAACAGGCACAACCATACCGCCAATAGCCGCAATGATTGGAAACATCGCTTGTTTCGGATCAGCAAGTTCACCAACCAGTATCTCTCGTTTAAGTTCTAATCCAACCACGAAAAAAAACATCGCCATTAAACCATCATTAATCCAATGGTGTAGTGATTTTGATAACTGAAAATCAGGAAAACCAATTGTAAAAATTGTTTCTAAAAAGTGATGGTAGGATTCACTCCACTGACTATTAGCAAGATAAAGTGCCAACATTGCACATAACATCAGCATAATGCCACTCGTTGTTTGCCGATGAATAAATTGCTCTAGTGGGCTCAAAATACTATCAAACGCTTTTTCCCAAGGAGCAATGTGTTCTTGTCCAATACCTTTTTTCATAAATTATCTCTTATTCAATTTTGTGTGTTATTAATAATAAAAACAAAAGCTTATAACACTATTCATACTGTCGAACTAACCACAATTATAAAGTTATATTATTAAATCTCAACTCATGATTCGTGTGTTACTCAAATTATATTACTAAAGCTCATTATATGACTACCGATATATATCAGTATAAATACACGTCATAATATGAAAAATAAACCTAATTCTCTCACCAGCAAAGCCACAGTGTGGTTAATAATAATTGGTGTTATCAGCATCCTATTTTTGACTGCTGTATTCAAAACAATAGTAACCAATGAAATTACCCTAATCGAACAGGAAATAATTGAAAAAGAAGGCGACTCGATTGTTGCGGATATCACACAACATCTCTCATCAGTTGAACGCCTGGTCCAAAATATGGCTCAACTAGGCAGTGAGTTACCAAAAGATAAAAAAGTATACCATGATATTTTCCCTAAATTATTAGGTAATAATGATAGTACCTCTCATATCGCTGGTGGTGGAATATGGCCTAAATCATTTGAGTTTGATAAGAATAAAGACAGAATGAGTTTTTTCTGGGGCCGTGATCATAATGGGATTTTAAAATATTATGATGATTACAATGATCCAAAAGGTAAAGGATACCAAAATGAAGAATGGTATGTTCCAGCTAAATACATCAAAAATGGTGATACATACTGGTCACGTTCCTATATGGATCCTTATTCGTATGAAGCCATGGTGACGGCAACTGCGCCCTACTCCAATAAGCAAGGTGAATTTTGTGGTGTCGCAACTGTTGATATCAAATTAAGCGGATTGAACAAGCTTTTTAAAAAACATGCCGAAAAAAATAACGGCTATATTTTTGCAATAGATAGAAATGATGTGTTTTTATCATTCCCTGAAAATTATGACATAAAACCATATAAAACTAAAAATAATAAACGCATAGGGAAATATTTCACTCTGAATTACTTTGTGAAAAATTATAAAGATTTTTCAATTTACGAAGAAACAATAAAAAAAGAACGACTGAAATATTCTAGGCAATTAGCTAGTAGTGAAAAAGTTAATTCCTTGTCATCAAAAATTAATCAGGAAAGTTACCAAATTGATAAAGCAGAATCTGAACGTATTGCTTCTGATATAAAAATGCAGCCATTTAATATTAATAATACATACTCAACTATTTTATATGTTGATCATGATCCTGTTTTAAAAAAAAATGCTATTGCATCAATACATTATTTGCCAAAATATCATTGGTTCGTTGCAATTATAACACCACGTTCAATCATGATAGAAAAAGTTGACAATACTATAATAAACATTTCGCTATGGATATTTTTAACTGTTTTTTTAATTTTCATACTTGTCTTCCTGATTTTTAATAAGATTATAATAAGACCGTTAAAAATTATGCGTAATGTTTTGGAGAAAAATATATCAGCCGACAATTCAGAATCTCTTCCCGTTATCAGCAATGATGAAATTGGTCAACTAGCTACGCTATTTAATCAATACAGTAACAAAATAGAAAAATCACGACACGAAGCAGATAGTGCCAATAATGCTAAATCAGAGTTTTTATCTCGCATGAGCCATGAGCTACGCACCCCCCTAAATGCAATTATTGGTTTTTCTCAGTTACTTGAAATGGAAGACGAATTTACCGAAAACCAAAAAGAAAATATCCATGAAATTTATACAGCAGGAAATCATTTATTATTACTTGTTAACGATCTAATCGACATATCACGTATTGAAAATGATATTGAATTTCTAGATATTAAACCCAATAAGCTTGATATATTATTACAGGAAAGTATTAAACTGGTTAAACCAATTCAGGCTAAGCTCCATGTTACTATCGAAAATGATACAAATAGTTGTCATGATTTATCTATAATTGTTGACAATACTGCAGTTAAACAAGTGTTTATCAATGTGATAACAAACGCTATTAAATACAATATCAAAGATGGAAAAATAATAATTCACTGTGAAATAGAAGGTTCATACGCTAAAATTGACATTACTGATACTGGTGTTGGAATTTCAGAAGATAAACTCAATAGTATTTTTGAACCATTTAATAGATTAGGAAAAGAATTCTCTGAGATCGAAGGTACAGGAATTGGTCTATACGTAACAAAAAAATTACTTGATGATATGCAAGGATCTATCTCAGTAACAAGTAACGTAAATTCAGGTAGCACATTTACAATAAAGCTTCCTATAGATAAGAAATAGAAAAATATCTTCATTCTAATAGGGCTTTATAGCAGTATCTGATATCATACTGGTTATTATTTAATTAAATTTAAACTCATGTGAACCCTCATGAAATCAGACAACTTCTCAACATTACCACTAAAACCGGATCTATTGACCAATATTGAGTCATTAGATTACAAAACCATGACGCCGGTTCAGGCTCAAAGTTTACCCATTATTTTAGACGGCAAAGATTTATTAGCACAAGCAAAAACTGGCAGTGGTAAAACAGCCGCATTTGGAATTGGCTTGTTACACAATCTCGATACCAAAAATTATAAAACTCAGGCATTGATATTATGTCCTACACGAGAACTCGCTGATCAAGTCAGTAAAGAAATACGGCGTTTGGCTCGAACCATTGCTAATACGAAAATATCAAGTTTATGTGGTGGCACCCCATTTGGCCCCCAATTAGCATCACTGGAACATCAACCCCACATTGTTGTTGGTACTCCCGGAAGAATCTTAAAACATCTAGAAAAAGCATCATTAAAATTAGCTGACTTAAAAACATTGGTACTCGATGAGGCCGATCGCATGTTGGACATGGGCTTTCAAGAAGATATCATGCGTATAATTGAAATGACACCTCACAAGAAACAAACCTTGTTATTTTCTGCAACCTATCCAGCTGAAATAAAAGAAATTAGTGATAGCATCCAGACTAATCCTGTGGATGTGCGTGTTGAAGCTTTGCACGACAATAAAAAAATAAAACAAATATTCTATGAGATACAAAAAGGTGAAAGAACCAAAACACTGATAATGCTACTGCAACATTTCCGTCCAGAATCAACTGTGGTGTTTTGTAACCGAAAACAACAATGTCAGGAACTCGCCGATGAGTTGTGGCAACAGGGTTTTCATGCACTCGCATTACATGGTGATTTGGAACAAAAAGATCGTAATCAGGTATTAGTGCAATTTTCCAATAAAAGCAGCTCAATTTTAATCGCTACTGATGTCGCATCACGCGGTCTGGATATAAAAGATCTACAAGCGGTAATTAATTTTGAATTATCACCGGATCCTGAAATTTACATTCATCGCATTGGCAGAACCGGACGAGCAGGAAACGACGGATTAGCTTTTAGCCTGTTTATGGCATCCGAAGCTAAAAAAGTTAATTTAATAGAAGAATATCAAAATAATACGGTAAGAATCGATAAGCTATCGACACTGAAACCACGAGAAAATTTTAAACCAAACCCAGCAATGGTGACCTTATGCATTAATGGTGGCCGCAAAGATAAAGTGCGGGCGGGCGATATTTTAGGTGCATTAACAGCCAATACCAGTTTACCCGGAAAACAAATCGGAAAAATTGATATTTTTGATCACATTGCTTTTGTTGCAGTAGAACGACAGATAGCGAAACAAGCTTTGAAATTTCTATCCGAAGGTAAAATAAAAGGCCGAAAATTTAGAACGCGTAAACTTCGGTAATATGTCCAAGACCATCATTAATACCGATGTACTCATAATCGGCGCTAGTGCATCAGGCTTAATGTGTGCAATCGAAGCAGGAAAACGCGGTCGTAGTGTAACAGTTCTGGATCATGCCAATAAACCCGGTAAAAAAATATTGATGTCCGGTGGTGGCCGATGTAATTTCACCAATTATGAAGTTAGCGCTGCTAATTTTATTTCGCATAACCCGCATTTTTGTAAATCCGCATTGAGCCGTTATAACCAATGGGATTTCATCGCAATGGTCAATGAATACCAGATCCCGTTTCATGAGCGAGACCACGGCCAATTGTTCTGTAATGACAGTGCTAAAGATATTCTCGATATGTTACTTTCTGAGTGCACTAAGGTAAATGTTGATATTAGATTAAATTGCAATATCACAGATATTTCTAAAAATAATAATCAATTTTATCTAAACACAGCATCGGGTAATTTTCAAAGTGAATCACTGGTTGTTGCTTGTGGTGGCCTGTCAATTCCAAAAATGTGTGCCAGTCCATTTGGTTATCGCATTGCCGAACAATTCGAACATCATATCTGGCCAACCAGTGCTGGCTTAGTCCCCTTTACCCTGCAACCAAATGATAAAGAAAAATTTTCTACATTATCTGGCATTGCAGTTGACTGTGTTGTTAGTAACGAACGTATCGAATTTCATGAAAATATTCTGTTCACCCACCGGGGTTTAAGTGGCCCGGTTATCCTGCAAATATCCTCCTACTGGAAACCCGGTGAAGCTGTTTCTATTAATTTACTACCGGATCTGAATTTAACCGACTACTTGAAAGAAAAACAAAGTAGCCATCCAAAAACAAAATTGAAAACGATTTTAAATACCTTATTACCCAAACGACTGGTTATGGCTTTGATCAATCAAGATGATTTGGACAGCGCACTGCATTCGCTGACATTTTCTAATTTTGAAAAAATAATTAATCAATTACAACACTGGTTAATAAAGCCAAACGGCACTGAGGGATACCGAACAGCCGAGGTGACACTCGGTGGTGTTGATTGCAATGAAATCTCGTCAAAAACCATGGAATCCCGTTTAGATACGGGATTATATTTCATTGGAGAAGTAGTTGATGTCACTGGATGGTTAGGCGGTTATAACTTTCAATGGGCCTGGTCTTCAGGTTGGTGTGCCGGCCAGTTTGTTTAAGATAAAATAACGGATAAATATCCTGTTGCAGGATATCAATATAATCCCTGATCACCAAAACCCAGTGAAGTATCAAAACACAAAAAAATAATGACTCAGAGAAAGATTATGATAAGAGAATAATACAGCCATAATAAAAATAAGTTATTTTTAAAATAGCTAATATAGATTTATTCGCTATATTGCAGGAAATTTCATCAATTTTTTCTTGAGCACACTATTAAAATAAAAAACAAACTGTATAATTAATCAATTTTAAATACACTATAATCCTATGAAAATATTAATTCGTAATCTTGCTCGAACCACAACTGAAGCTGAATTGCTCACCTTGTTTGAATCTCATGGTACAGTGCAGTCCTGCAACCTTGTAATGGACAAAGCCACAGATAGCTCAAAAGGTTTTGGTTTTGTAGAAATGCCAAAAAATGGTGAAGCGAAAGCCGCAATCAAAATGTTGAACGGTATGGATATTGCTGGAAATAAAATTCGTGTTAAAAAAGCCGAACCGAAACCTGAAAAAAACGATTAATTAACTTAGTTTTTTTGCAACTAATAGAAAAGTTGATGTTGTTAAATATTTTTCAGTGATTTTTTTATTCATAAACTGGGTCAATTTTGATTTTCTACCATCAACTTTAGTGCAGTTTCGGCTGTAAACTACTTTATATTTATTTAATTCAATTAAATGTTTTATCGATTTCGGTGTGTAGTAAATTATATGGTGATCAGAATCATAATATTTACCAACATTGTGTTTACGAATTTTTAATTTTTCTAAAAATCGCTTAAAACTATTTGAAGTTGAGCTGATATTTGGTACGGATACAAATAAATAACCATCCTTTTCTAGTAGTTCATAAAAATACTTTAAGTATTTAGCCGGATCTTTTAGATGTTCCATAACTTGATTGGCATAAATAAGATCAAACTTTTTATCACCCCAATCGATTTTAAAAAAATCACCACAGTAGGTATCTAACCCATACTGCGCTTTAATGTTTTCCATTGCGGCACAATCGACATCGTATGCCACTACATCCCAATTATTTTCCATTGCATATTTTGCATGTGTTCCGTCACCTGTTCCAAAATCCAGCATTCTACCTTTACCGACAATCTGGTTGACTGCTTTGAAATTATCAGCTGTAACAATGGATTGATGGTAACGCACTTTATCATTTAAATCGGGGGTTATATAACTGGAATAATAGTCATCGAGATAGTCTTCACTATAAACCGGATTCATAAATTGAATAGTACAATTTTTACATTTGAATATTTTATTGTCTCGGTAATCAGTGTGATAGTGGAATATTTTATTAGAATCACAACTTGGACAAATGTCAGTAGCAGGATCATACTTACTCATAGTTAAATTTCTCTTCTTAGGATCATTTATATTTTTTATATTAACATATCTAGTAATATAAATATGCTACGCTACTAAAATCGCGCTATTAACCCTGCATTAAACTTTAATGCAGCTTCTATTGTGCCTATATTTTTTGAAGAATTAACCCACTCCAGTTCTTTTTCGCCACCATAAACTAGCCCGGCATGTAACCAAAACATTTTATGTAAATGGTATTCTGCATGGACATCAAAATCAATTCCAGTTATTTCCAATATATCCTGTTTATTAGTATCGTAATAACTCGAATATTTAATTTCAGTACCGATAACTGTATGAAGTTTTTTTGAATGAATAAATCGTAAATTAACATAGGAGGGTAACAACGCATCTAGGATTATAGAATCCCATGAATAGCTTAAACCAAAGGTTGGTAACAAAAAATCATCACCAAAGTTACTGTTATAAACCAGACCAAATTTGTAAATTTGATTCGAAACCGGTTTGTAAGCAAAGTTTATATAGAGTAATGTTTTATCAGTATTGGAATTAAATTTTACCTTTTTATCAGAATAATTTCCGTACGTGACATAACCCGAACCATACCACTTACTGGTTATTTGAGAGACGCCAAAAAAACTAATGTAAGCACCAGAATAATAATCCGATACCCCGGCATTGCTTATATTGTTAAAATTATCACTAATAATTCCCAGACCGGGTGCCGTTAAGGAATCTTTTTTATTTGACGTTAATACAGGAAATAATTCAAGCGACCCTTGTTTATGCTCACTTTCTGTTGTTCCACCAGGATTGTTTTGTGGCTTATAAGTACTTGATTCAGCTACAAAATCCTGTCTCCAATAAAATGAATTTGGTAATGGCTGATTATCAACAATATAGTTTTGATACAGTGGACCCTTTTCTTTTTCAGTGGCAAAACACGTATTAATGCTGAACAATGTCAGCACTAAAATAGCCATTAATGTATACATTTAATATTCCCTTTAAATTGTTATAAATAACATACAACCACAATAACAATCCATGGATAATTGCCCATAATATCGATTTATTTACCGACCATAAAATTGCAATAGCCTATGTGTTACCGAAGGTAATAACGCTTCGTGATATTCATCTCGATACAAGAGAGTTCGATTAATCAATAATCATGATTAAATTTTATTATTAATTATCTGGCCAATCTCCTAGTGGGAAAGCTTGCTCTTCACTATTATAAGTAAGAAATAACAAAATCTGATATTGATAGCTACTCAGGCTTTTTCCGAATTTAACCAATTTTTCATTAGGTTCACCAGTAAACAATACGGATAGAAACAAGAACAGTATGGTCACAAAGGAAACGAACTTAGCCACTCCCAATAAAAATATAAACAGCAACATATACAAACCTCGTTGCCAGACACTTCGATCTTTATAATGCTTTATTGTTTCAACATTCATAGTACACTCCTTTTTAATTTAAGCCACAACACAATTTATTGTAGAAACGGATAATCCCGTAAACGAATCGGTTGTCGTTTTGCACCCCAATCACCAGCGGTTCCATCAAATACCCCGGCGCATGGTGTTTTGCAATTTAGACAACTACCCTGATTGTCCATTTGCCAATCGGTAATAACATACCAGTCCCGACCGATAATTCTGTGTCCGCAATGGTGACAATAAGTACTGCCACCCGATTCATCATGAACATTGCCGGTATAGACGTAACGCAGTCCGTTTTTAATCGCTATGTCTCTTGCTCGTGTTAGTGTTGCAGCTGGTGTTCTGGGGTGTTGCAACATCTTCCAATCAGGATGAAATGCCGAAAAATGCAATGGCACATCGTCACCCAGATTTTCAACAAGCCACTGCGTCATTTTATCCAGCTCGTCACTTGAATCATTTTCACCCGGAATAAGCAGGGTGGTTATTTCTAGCCAGACATCGGTTTCATGTCTTATATAAATAAGGTTGTCGAGCACGTTTTTCAAGTGCCCACCTGCAATTTTAAAATAAAAATTTTCAGAAAAGCTTTTTAAATCAACATTAGCGGCATCCATAACACGATAAAATTCTTCACGGGCAATATCGCTGATATATGCGGCAGTAACTGCCACGGTTTTAATATTTCGTTCATGACAAGCATGGGCAACATCCACTGCGTATTCATGAAAAATAACCGGATCATTATAGGTGAATGCCACACTGCGACAATTTAATTGTTCAGCAGCATACGCTATCTGTTCTGGACTGGCGGCATCGGCCAGAGTATCAAATTCCCGGGATTTACTGATGTCCCAATTCTGACAAAATTTACACGCTAAATTACAGCCTGCAGTACCAAAGGATAAAACCGGGCTGCCTGGTAAAAAATGATTTAACGGTTTTTTTTCAATCGGGTCAATGCAAAAACCACTTGAGCGACCGTAAGTGGTTAATACTAAGGTATCGCCCATCCTGGCACGAACAAAACACAAACCTTTTTGGCCATCTTTTAGTTTGCAGTTACGCGGACACAGATCGCACTGGATTCGGCCATCGGGTAAATTTTGCCAAAACCCAACAGTGATAGTATCGGCTGAAATAAAATTTCGCTCTATGGCCATTATCTTATTTACTCATTTATTAAACTACTAAATAATTAAATTGGCGCTACTTATACTATTAGTATAATAGGTCTATACTTCTACTATAGTGACAATTATCGAGAAGAGAAGGCAAAGATGAGTATAAACATTCGCCCTGCTGCTGTCGCTGGACAATTTTACCCTGCTGATACAGTCGAATTACGCGATTCAGTCGTAAACTATCTGGAACAGGCTACTGCAATTTCTAACGATCAGGATGAACCAGTTAAAGCCATTATCGCCCCCCATGCGGGTTATATTTATTCCGGGCCCATTGCTGCCAATGCCTATATACAACTACAAAAAAATGCCAGCACTATAAAGCGTGTTATTTTACTAGGACCTTGTCACCGGGTACCTGTGCGCGGCATTGCAACAAGTAGCGCAGCTGAATTTGCAACACCACTGGGAAATATTCCCATCGATCGAGCGTTAACTGAACAACTCGAATCACTACCCCAAGTGAACTGCAGTGATATCGCACATCAACAGGAACACAGTCTAGAAGTTCATTTGCCTTTTTTACAAACATTACTAACTGATTTTACACTCGTGCCATTAGTCGTTGGTCAATGCCCAGCAAACGAAGTAGTTCAAGTGCTTAAAATGTTATGGGGTGGTAGTGAAACAGTCATTGTGGTGAGCTCGGATTTAAGTCATTTTCATGATTACCAAACGGCAAAACAAATCGATAAACAAACCAGTGATGCAATCGAACAATTAAAACCCGAAAATATTTCCAGTGAGGGTGCCTGTGGATATTACCCTGTTAACGGATTATTAACTTTAGCACGAGAATTGAAATTGCAGGTAACTACGCTTGATGTTCGTAACTCGGGTGATACTGCAGGTGATAAAAGTCAGGTTGTCGGTTATGGTGCTTATGCACTTCATTAATTTGAATTAGTTATGTTTAGCAAAGAAGATAAAACTATTCTATTAGAGCTTGCCAAAGAGTCAATCGACTATGGTTTAAATCACCATAGTTCGGTTGAAGTTAATATTGTCGACTATCCAAAAAATTTACAGGAAGAGCGTGCCTGTTTTGTTACGTTGAATCTTAATAATCAATTACGCGGTTGTATTGGTAGCTTAAACGCCTACCAGCCTCTCATAAATGATGTTGCTAATAACGCTTATGCTGCTGCATTTAATGATCCTCGTTTTTCGGGTGTTAGCAAAACCGAATTCCCAAATTTACACTATCATATTTCGGTGTTATCACCACCTGCAGATTTTCTGGTCACATCAGAAAATGATTTATTATCAAAACTACGCCCCGGTGAAGATGGATTAATTCTTACTGACAAGGGCAATCGGGCAACTTTTCTACCATCAGTGTGGGAATCATTATCGAATCCGCAACAATTTTTAAATGAATTAAAACGAAAAGCCGGATTACCTATGGACTACTGGTCAGACACATTACAATT
>CAYOHQ010000075.1:0-11305 GCA_964403805.1 uncultured Thioalkalispiraceae bacterium
ACTTGATACCCAAATAGCACTGGATATCAGTCCGGGATTGATTTCAGCAAATGGTCCGGAACCGGGTGTTGAAAAACGAACGGTAGTAACATTTTATACTTTTCCGGAATTTAAATTTTTAGGTGTGCGCTGTATTGATTACAAATCTGAAAACTGGCTAAAACTGTATAGTGATGAATTAATTAACAATAAAAAAATTGAGAACATAAATTCATTTAACGGTAATGCCTGTTCACCACTACAATATGTTGCGTTAGCATTTTCAGTTCCGGTTTTAAACTCGGCGGTGCGTGATAATGTAAAATTGACACCGGCATTAAATGGTGATCGAAAAGATTACGATCCGTGGAAAAATACACGTGATAATACCTATCTCGCTTATGCACACCGTCAGAATCAAGAATATCAGGTTCGCTTACCCGAATATTTAAAAGCTTATCAACAATACGATCTGACGATAGATTTAAATAATTTCAAAGACGAATTTGGTCGAAGGCTAACAGCTGAAAATGAATTTCGATTTTTTACAACACACCGTCCACCACGATTCCAGATTAATCATCCGTACGCTGTTTTAGAAAAAGAGGTTGCCACCGATGTGCCTTTGTATGTCACTAATATCGATAATGTTACTGCGAGTTACGATAAAGTAACCAGCACATCCAATAGTCGTAATCTTTCTTTCAAGCTGGATATCAAAAATATTGAAGATGTGTCATACGCCACACCAATGCAAGTTAGAAACTTATTAAAGGATAAGTCTGGTATTATTTCCGGGGTATTATCAGCAAAACCAAAATTACATCCACAGTACGGTGATCCTGAATTTTTCGTTCAAGTAACACCGTTTCAGGTGCATGCTAAATTTGGTCACTTTAGTTCACTGGTGTGGGTAACCGATCTTGCTACGGGCAAGCCGGTTAAAAATGCAAAAGTCAGTTTACTTAAAGGTCATTATCGTAATATTGTGGATCACAGCAATGAAGGTATCGATGGTATCAGTAATGATTCCGGAATTGTTAAATTACCCGGTTTTAGTGAATTTGATCCGGAGTTAAAAGTACTTCGAAACTGGCACCGTGATGGTGATCCACGGTATTTTATTCGGGTAGAGAAAAAAAATGATATCGCTCTGTTACCACTCGATGGTTATTATTTAGTAAGAGACAGAAATTCCTGGGGATCGTTACAGCGTAAACATGCTCATGCGTTCGCTTGGGGCACAACCGCACAAGGTGTTTATAAGCTTGGTGATAAAATTGAATTTAAAATTTACCTGCGAGATCAAAGCAATAAACACTGGGTAGCACCACGCAAGGAAAAATACACTTTAAAAGTAATTGATCCTCAGGGTAAAGTGGTTCATGAAAAAGCGGATATAGAATTATCAGAGTTTGGTGCATTTGATGGTAGTTTTAAAGTAGCTGAGCAAGGCGCTATTGGTTGGTATCGATTCGAATTAAGCGCAGATTATACGACTTATAATTGGACACCATTAACGGTATTGGTGAGTGATTTCACGCCATCACCCTTCAAGGTCAGCACCGAGTTAAATGGTGAACATTTCAAAGCGGGTGACACCGTCAAAATAAATGCCGCTTCGATGTTACATTCAGGTGGTCCTTATACCAATGCCAATGTTCGTTTAACTGCACGACTCACAGTAAAACCTTATACAAGCACTAATCCTGCAGCGCACCGTTTCACCTTTGGTAGCTCCAGTGGTAACTATTTAAATTCGTCACAAAGTAATTTACTGGATCGCCTGGATAAAATGAATAACCAGGGTGAGTTTAGCGAGACTATCAAACTACCCGAAGCCGATATTTATACTGCCAGTTTAATGGTGGAAGCCGCGGTAATGGATGATCGGGGTAAATACGTAGCAGCATCAAAAACCGCCGACTATGTTGGGCGTGATCGATTTATCGGCTTAAAAAATACCAGTTGGATTTATAACACCGGTAAACAGGCTGCTGTAGAATTATTGGTGGTAAATGATAAAGATAAACTTGTAAAAAATGTTGCTATTAAAGTAGAGATAAAACGCCATGAATATAAAGTCGCTCGTGTAAAAGGACCGGGTAATGCTTACTTAACCAAGAACATTTCACAATGGATTGATGTCAGTAGTTGTAATATTAAATCGCAACGAGCCGCGGTGAAGTGCAATTTTACTCCCGAGTTTGCAGGCAGTTATCAGTTTATTGCTAGCATTAAAGACAGCAAGGGGCGCGAACATAAAACCACAATTCACGGCTGGGTTGTCGGTGATGGCTATGTTTCATGGGCGCAAAGTAACGATGCCAGCCTGGCAATTATTGCCGAGCAAACAGATTATAAAGTCGGTGCCATGGCGCGTTATCTGGTTAAAAACCCCTATTCCGGGACGAAAGCATTAATCACGATTGAACGTTATGGTGTGCTAGATAGTTGGATTCAGGATTTTAAATCCAACACACCAATCATTGAGTTTCCAGTTAAGGCTGATTACTTGCCCGGTTTTTATCTGTCCGTTGTTGTGTTATCGCCACGGGTTGATAAACCGTTAGGTGAGGGCAAGGTTGATTTGGGTAAACCAGCCTATCGCATGGGTTACATTACGGCTAATGTTTCTGATCCTTATAAACAATTAAAAGTTACTATAAAAACCGATCGTAAAGTTTATAAACCGCGAGATAAAATCAAAGCCACAATTCATGTTGCATCAAAACACAATAACAATAATGCGCCGTATGAGATTGCCGTTGCAGTAGTTGATGAGTCGGTATTAGCATTAAATCTCAAAGGTAAAAAATATTACGATCCGTATTCCGGTTTTAATAAACTCGATGCACTGGATCTCAATAATTACAGTTTAATCAGCAGGCTGGTCGGCAAACAGAAATTTGAAAAGAAGGGCGCTAATGCCGGTGGTGATGGTGGTGGAGCAAGCTATTCAACAATCCGAAACCTGTTTAAATTTGTGAGTTACTGGAACCCGGCAATAACACCGGATAAAAATGGTAATAGCACTATTGAGTTTGATGCACCGGATAACTTAACCGGCTGGCGGATTCTAGCCTGGGCAGTCACACCCGACGATTTGATGGGCTTGGGTGACAGTAATTATAAAGTCAGTCGTGCTACCGAGATTAGACCAGTAATGCCTAACCAGCTTATTGAAGGCGATCAATTTAAAGCCGGCTTTAGCGTAATGAATCGAACTGATAAACAACGAAACATTAAAATTCAAATTAGTGTTCAAGGTGCATTACATAAAAACAGTAAAACAAGTTTAACTAAAACAGTTACTATCGAACCCTATCAAAAAACACTGGTCTGGTTGCCAATTAAAACCAAGGGTTTTGGTGCTTTAGATTTTGTTGCCAAAGCGAGTGATAAAATAGACGGTGATGGATTAGAACACCACGTTACTGTCAATAAACGGCGTTCACTTGAAACGGCTGCTACTTATGGCACCACCACAAAAAATAAAGTCACCGAGTCGATTAAAATTCCGAAGGATATCTACACGGATGTCGGTGGTGTATCCGTTGTACTGGCACCATCTGTTATCGGTAACATTGATGGTGCGTATAAATACGTTAAATCCTATCCGTATTTTTGTTGGGAACAACGAATTACTAAGGCCGTTATGGCATCGTCTTATCTGGAGCTTAAAGAGTATCTAAAAAATAATCTAGAATGGGATTCTGCTCGGCAAGAAGTAAAAGCTCAATTATCTGCCGCCGCCAGCTTCCAGGCACCTAATGGTGGAATGACCTATTGGGTCGCCAGTAATGAGTATGTAAGTCCTTACTTATCAGCCTATACCGCGGTAGCATTTAACTGGTTGCGGCGCGATGGTTATCAAATTCCGAAAACAGTTGAAGATAAATTACACGATTATTTAAGTAATATGATTCGTCAGGATGTGTTCCCGAGTTTCTTTACTAAAGGCATGGCAAGCTCGGTTAGGGCGGTAGCGTTGGCAGCATTAGCCGAGCACAACAAAATTAACAGCAGTGATATCAACCGTTATTTAACGCACTTGCCCGAGATGGATTTATTTGGTCGCTCATTTTATTTGCAGGCGGCCATTAAAGTGGGTGACTCAAATGATATTGTTAAAAAGGTGGTCAATTCTATTTTAGGACATGCCAGTCAAACTGGTGGAAAATTTCAGTTCAATGAAACCTGGGATGATAGTTATAAGTATCTATTAGCAACGCCACTGCGCTCTAACTGTTCGATTTTAAGCAGTTTGTTAGTCGCGCAAAAACAATCGAATTCGGCAAAACAAATTGCCGACATACCCTTTAAATTAGTACGCAGTATTACCCAAACACGAGGTAATCGTGATCACTGGGAAAACACCCAGGAAAATGTTTTTTGCATGAATGCCATAGTGGATTACAGTAACTTATATGAATCAGAGGATCCGAATTTTACTATCGATGTTAAATTTGATAATAAAAAAATGGGAACAACGCAATTTTCTAAAAAATCCGATTCGATGATTGAAATAAAACGAGTTATGCAAAAAAACGATGCAGGTAAAAGTGCTGATGTTGAAATAGTAAAAAGCGGTACAGGACGCGTATATTATTCAGCACGACTGGCATATGACTTAAAAGAAGATAACAGCTCACGAATTAATTCCGGAATTGAAGTTCGCCGGGAATACAGTGTTGAACGAGAAAGTAAGTGGATATTACTCGATAGCCCGATGAACATAAAACGCGGTGAACTGGTACGGGTTGATTTATTTGTATCAGTTCCAACCGCACGCCATTTTGTGGTATTAAATGATCCCGTTCCCGGTGGCCTGGAACCAGTGAATACCGATCTAGCCACAGCATCCACAGTTGATGCCAATAAAAGTAATTTTAAGGCAGCGAGTGAATCGTGGTGGTTCAAACGAAGTGACTGGAGTAACTATGGCCGCTTCTTCTGGAGTTTTTATCATAAAGAATTACGGCATGATGCTGCTCGTTTTTATGCCGATTATTTGCCTGCCGGTAATTACCATTTATCGTATTCCGCACAAGCAATAGCCGAGGGTGATTTTTCAGTAATGCCAACCCACATCGAAGAAATGTATGATCCCGATGTGTATGGTAAGGGATTACCAATGCGTTTAAATGTGGCTGATTAAAGGATGAAAATTTTATCTAAATCTAAAGTAATAAGTTTAGTAATCTTTATTGCTGTAATTGTATTAGTGATAATAAAAACACAAATATCACTTCAAGCTGTACCAAACAGCTTAAGCAAGCTAAATACTCAAATCAAAAAAAATCGTTACCTGGATCGAAAAAATACTATCTTAAATGTAAGCTATCAAAACAAATGGAATACGCATGATATTGTTAGTTTATATAATATCCCGGAATTTATGCAGCAAGCGATTATTGCAGCAGAAGATAAACGTTTTTATAAGCACAATGGAATCGACTGGTTAGCACGATTATCGGCCTTAAAACAAAATATACTAAATATAGAAGGTGTGCGTGGTGCCAGCACCATAACCGAGCAAGTAATTAAAATGCTGCATCATCGGCAACGAACAGTCTGGACGCGTTGGTTGGAAGGATTTGAAGCACAGGATTTGGAAAGTAAGGTTTCAAAACCGGAAATCCTGGAATTTTATCTCAATCAAGTTCCGTATGCAGCACAACGGCGCGGCATTAAACAAGCCGCTGCATATTACTTTAATCGTGATTTACAAACACTAAGCAAAAAAGAAATGTTAGCACTTGCGGTCATGGTGCGCTCTCCAAAATGGTTAAATCCATTTCATTATCCAAAAAAATTAAACACAACTATTATGGCGCTTGCCGAGCGAATGTTGGCACAAGGTGGAATAGAAAAATCCGATTTTGACACGATTAGACAAAATAAATTGCTAGCAACTAAATCAAAATGGAATATTAATACTGAGCATTTTATACAATACGTAAAACAACAGGCTCAACAGCCTGGTGCTGTGAGTGAAAATGATAATGGAACAGTCTATACAACGTTAAATGCCGAGCTACAAGTAAAAGCACAAAAAGTATTAGACCGGCGTCTGGAATTAATGCGTAATGCACACGTTCTAAATGGTGCTGTTTTAATAGTTGAGCATGGCTCTAATGAAATTCTATCCTGGGTGGTGGCTCAGGCTGGCAAAAAGCAAAAACAATTTAACAACATTAATGCGGTATTGGCAGCACGGCAACCTGGCTCAGCACTCAAACCGTTTTTATACGCCAGTGCGCTCGATAAAGGCTGGACGGCAGCAACCATGATTGCCGATACACCGTTAGAAGAAGGCGTTGGGCTTGGCTTACACAGTTATCAAAATTACAGTAGAGAACATTATGGTTTAATTTCCTTGCGTGAATCGCTCGGTAATTCATTGAATATTCCGGCAGTTAGAACCATTCAATACATTGGTGTTGCACCTTTTTTACACTTATTAAAAAACCTGGGTGTTAACAGTTTAACAGCACATCCTAACGTTTATGGTGATGGAATTGCTCTTGGCAATGGTGAATTAACATTACTTGAATTAGTTCAAGCTTATACCACATTAGCACGCATGGGTAGCTATAAGCCACTATCAACAATCGCCGGTCAATCTGATTTAAAAAACAGTTATCCGCTAATTAATTCAGATATTGCCAGTTTAATTGGAAATATTTTATCCGATCCAAAAGCGCGCGAGCGCGAGTTTGGTGGTAATTCGATTCTTAATTTTCCACAACAAACAGCTGTTAAAACCGGAACATCAAGTGATTACCACGATGCCTGGGCAATTGGCTATAACGATCGTTACACGATAGGAGTCTGGTTTGGTAATCTGGATTATTCATCAATGCAGGAAGTAACAGGCTCTACCGGCCCGGCACTAGTATTACGCACACTATTTAATGAATTAAATCGGGGTAGAGAAGCTCGTGCTTTATATCATAGCCGTTTCTTAGTAAAGAATGCAGTATGTCGTAATACCGGTTTGACTGCTGATGGCAGTTGTGAAGCTAAAGACGAATGGTTTTTACCTGTGACTAAAGTAACTCATGATGCAGCAAAGGAAACGGTTGCACGTATTCGAAAACCAACAAACGGATTGCGTCTTGCTATGGATCCACGGGTACCGGATAACTATGAAGTATTTGAATTTAAATTGAATAAAATACAGGGTATGGAAAAAGTGAGCTGGTTTGTGAATGGTAAAAAAGTTGGCAGTAACACAACAGAAACATTTCAATGGAAAATTAAAAAAGGGGACTTTAAATTAATGGCAAAAATAACATATCGTAATAAAGCAGAAATAGTCTGGACGCGGCAAGTTGATTACTCGGTATATTAAATAACTTGTATAAATATAATACTAAAATAAATAATTTATAAAAATTGATCTAAATCAAATAAGTATTAAGTTTCTAAAAAAGAGTGTAAATTGACACCATACTTAAATAAGTAGTAATAAGGGGGTGTTATCGTGAAGACGAGGCTCAGTCATTTTATATTTTTTATAATATTAATCATGTTTACCGCTTGTACTGTCAATGAACCTATTGAAATGGAGGTACCGGATTTTAATAAACACATCAGTGGTAGTATTGATAATAACAAATACTACGCAATGGATAACAGCTTTACAATTTCATTGCCCTATAAAAAAGGTACTAAAGAATATGCTTTAATGGACATTGATGAATTTTATTATGAAAATGGCAGTAATATTGCTTTTATTGGCAAGGATAAAAGTGTTTACAGTTTAGAAATGTATAAGCTTAAAAAAGAAAGTAACGATTTTAACTCGTTTGAAGCAAAGTCATTAAAATTACTTTTCAAATACCATAAGAATATCTATAAATCGATTGCTGAATTAAAAGCACTAAAAAAAGAAAGAATAAAAATAGACGGGAAAAGCTCAATACATTGGGATATAGTATTAAAGCCAAAAAAATATTCAAAATTTGATGCCGTTCGACATCATATTTTTGCTATAAAGTTGGAACAGTATATTGTAATAGTAATGGTAGGGAAATCAGTAAAAAAGCCAGTTGAGGAGAGTTTTTTAAGTGCCTATAACTTTGCATACTCTTTATCACTGTTGGAATAATACTATCACTTTATATGTTATCAATAATTTGCTTAAAATCAGCCATAATTAAATCATATTTTAATTTTATATTCGATTTCTGAATATCATTTTTAACTTGTAATATATTTTTTTCAAGCAACTTTAGCTTGAGTATCGTTGCTGGAGTAGCACTGGCTTCAGCAGTAGTTAAATTACTTATTGCCTTATCAAGAGAATGGACTGTTTTGTCCTTTTTCCAAATAACTTTATCTGAACCAGTCAGTTGTTGTAGTGTTTTTATATTTTTTATTATTTTTTGAATGCGTGTTTTCAAATCTGGGTTTGCAATAGCTTCTGCTTCAACAAGATTTTTAAGTGATCCATCTAACTCCTTAATTGCATTTTTTGGATCATGGCTTACAAATAGATCATGATCTGCAACATAAAAATTCATTTTTGCGTTTAAAATATATTTTAAAGTTGTGTTATCATTTTGTGATTTTGTGTAGCTGTGAATAATATGATCAGATTCTCTTTTTATTAGTGATGTTACTCGATGCCAAAAGCGTGATAATGCATTTTGTTGTTGCTCGGAGGAATGTTCTAATGTGTCACGAAAGTTCTTAATTTCAGTGGACAGTTTTTTCGCTTCACTTTTTACCTTATCAGACTTACTGTGAGAAATTGCTTTGTCTAACCAATCGCTAGCTTGTTTCAAATTTTGTTTTGCCGAATTAATATCACCACTATTGTATTTTTTAAAAGCATCACTTAAATGATCTCTGGCAGTGTGCAAAGAAGAATTGTCATTATCAGTTTGATCCTTTGCAAGTACTGTTTGCGTGTATACAAAAACGAATAAGATCAAGCTTAAAAAAAATGAGTATTTCTTTATTATGTTCATGACAGTTTCCTGATCGTTAGCTAAATTTGAAATTATTCGAATAATGCGCGTTAAAGTATATCGCTATTTGATACATTTTAACACAATTCAAAAATTGAGAGCTCATTGCTATCTTATTGTTAATTCTATAATTTTGGAGTACTGGATGTGCAGCTGCAGAAGTGATATTGACCGATAGTTAAAGCTTTTTATGAGAAAATGTATGCTGAGAGTAAAAATTGTAAATTCTAAAGAATTTGAAGTAAGTCAAAATTAACATTAATTACAGGTAACGAAAAATTATTCGTGAAACAGAAGTTATAGCCGCTGATGAACTTGATATATCTTAATAACTGTTTTCATGGCATTATATAGGAGACAAAATAACGGGATTAATTATGAGCACGTCAGATACAAGTAAGGATAATGAATTTTTTGAAATGGCCGATGCATTTATTGCATTGGCTAATAAACAAAGTAAACAAGCCATTCCAGGAAAAGTTAGTGCAACAATGCTGTATGGGGCTGCGCGTTTTAATACTTTTCTTGTTGCCTCGAATTCTGAATCAAAAGAATCCTTTGAAAAAGGAATCGATGGTTCAATTGAGTATTTCGTGACAGAGTATAAAAAAATGCTCGAAGAACATTTTGCAGATTATAATGTTAATTATTATCAATACATTACAAAAAATCGTACATCTAATTAATAATAGCTATTGTAAATAAACATATCATTCTAGCATAGAGTAATATCACTTATGATATTAGATACAAGCATAGACCTGGTAAAAAATTTATATTGGATTACACTACTCGCAGTAATCGTGTCCTCCGCTTCTGGAGTATTAAAAGCCGGTTTTAAACAATTTGATCTATTTGGTGTCATCATTATTGCGATCGCAACGGGTCTAGGTGGTGGTTCACTACGTGATATGTTACTCGATAGGTCTGTTTTTTGGATAGACGATCAAATTTTTTTTATCGTTTCTATTGCGAGTGCAATTTTTATTTTTATTGCAGCTAGATTCACAAAAATTTCACCGAGGTATTTTTTAATTGCAGATGCAGCTGGACTTTCTACATTTGCAATTGCTGGAACATTAGTTGCGTTAATCACTGGCGCACCCGCCCTGGTTGCCAGTTTTATGGGCGTAATGACTGGTGCTATTGGAGGCATATTTCGAGATATACTGTGTAATGAGCAGCCCGTAGTATTTAGTAGTCCATTATACGCAACAGTTTCGTGGTTAGGATCGTTGGCTTTTATTGGCCTTTTGTATCTTAATGTGGATGTAACCATATCAGCAATTGCAGCAGGCACAGGGATTTTCGTTTTACGCCTATTGGCTATTTACTTTGATATTGGATTACCCAGATTTAGATTTAAAACTTAAGACAAATTTCTAGTTCAATATAAAAGGAATAACTCAAAATGAAGATAGTTCAAATTGATGAAAAATTAATAAATGGAATGAGTCTTAGAACAACCAATGAAAATGAAATGAATCCGGAAAAAGCCCAAATAGCAACGTTATGGAAAAACTTTGATGACAAAGTGACAGTTGACTATAAAAATGGAAAAAGAGTTTACGGTATTTATTATAATTATGAGTCAGATGAAAATGGAGAATTTACTGTTTTAGCTGGTACTGATCAAATTAAAAATCCTGATGAAAAATTGGAGAATATTAAAATACTTCCCGGTAAATATCTTGTTTTTGAAGCTAAAGGTGAAATACCGCAAGTGGTAATCGATACCTGGGGTAAAATTTGGCGCTATTTTTCAGATGAGAAAGCAGAATTTCAGCGAAGTTACACTACTGATTTTGAATATTATAAAAATCAGAATGAGATAGAAATATGTATTGCAGTTAAATGAGAGGCTATAGTGTTAAATAAAACTAAACTACACTTATTTAACATAATTTAGACTGTCGTCGGTGTTTGGTCAGTATTTATTAGCTGAATTACTTGAGTCAGCTTCATTAACTGCTTAACTTATACATAAGTCTTATAGAGTTTGAGTGCTATTGGTGGCAAAAATAAAATATGAAATGAATACATCGTATGCAGAATCAAAATTTTAATTGTGTATTACTCATTTTATTACTCTTCTTCCAATCATATCTTGTTCATGCGGATAAGAAAATAAAGGTTGTTCTTCACATGAATGATACTTTTAAACTTGAACATTTAAAAAAGAGTGTCATTAATATTAGAAATGAATTAGGTAATCGTGCCATTATTAAAATAGTTATCAATGGCAAAGCGGTGCAACTCATGTTAAAAGATAATAAAGTGAGTAGCGATATAGTAACTATTTTGTTGAAGAATAAAGCAGATATCGGTTTATGTCATAATGC
>CAYOHQ010000076.1:0-11252 GCA_964403805.1 uncultured Thioalkalispiraceae bacterium
CCATTGGCCAAACCGTCGAGTAAGGCTTCAAAATCAATTTCTGAACTTAATGTTTTCAGATTATTTGACATGTTGACACCAATCGAATAACTGGTTTTTTGTTTTGTCGATTTAAGATCCGCTGCCAATGCTTGACTTGCAACCCCCATCACTAATGCACTCGATAGTGCTATCCGTAGTATTTTATTCATATTTGCTTCCATTTGTTTTTAAGTTGGTTAATTTAATTAAGTATTAAAAATAAAGTATTAATTCGATTTTTGTTCAACATTATTGTTTGTTAACTCTACCGGTTCGATTAAACTTGAGTTTCGTTTTTTTAATGTTGCTATAACTTCTGTCAGGCCTTTCTTGCGAATTTGACTTGAAAAACTGGTCCGATAGGTTGTTACCACACTGATCCCGTCAACGGATACATCAAAAATTTTCCATTTGCCTCGTTTAATGTGCATATGAAAATGAACTGGCACTTTTTTACCTGATGACGGAACAATTTCAGACCGGACAATAACTTCTTTTTCACCTTCTTTCAAATTCACAGGCTTATACTGAATCATGTCTTTTGTGATGTCAGTTTCCGAGTTAATTAAATATTCTCTTAATGCCGAGGCATAAAATCGAATCATCAAGGTTCGAAATTCCAGAATAAACTGTTTCTTTTCTTCCAGGCTTGCAGTGCGTTCGTGTTTGCCGAGCACCCAACGAGCAGCTGAAACAAAATCAATATGAGGAACTAAATATTTAGTAACAACCTCATATACATATTCTGGTGACTTTTTAATTTTTTCCTTATCGTTATTAATAACAACCAACAGCTCATCGGTTGCGATATTAAGTACTTTGTCAGGCGTTAATTCTGTGGCCTTGGCGAATACAACACTACTGTTAATTAATAACAACATCGCTATTATAGTGTTAAACGGTTTAACTTGTATGTAGTGCTTCCCTATCATGAGGGTCTCTCCCAGTTTCAAAGTTTGCTTTATATATAGCATATCGAACAAAGGTGAACCGTGGCTGAATCAAGCGTATATTTTAGCCACATTTATTACTTTTGTGTAGTCACTGTTCAAATGCTATGACTCAGGGTATTATTGATAGTTCATTTTGAATTAAAATTCGAATGATTACAACAGCTTGGACATATATGTGATTTATCAGGTCGATATGATACAAGAATCATTGAACAGCGGATATGCAGGAGATTATTTTGGCTAAATTTCAAACAGGATTAGGTCGATATCCACAGGTGCGGATGCGCCGCATGAGACGGGATGACTTCTCACGTCGATTGATGCGTGAAACATCCCTGAGTAATGATGATTTTATCTACCCGATGTTTATTCTGGAGGGTAGCAAACAACGCGAAAATGTCGCTTCGATGCCGGGCGTTGAGCGGGTTAGTGTGGACTTACTGCTTGGTGAAGCCGAACAGTGTTTGAAACTGGGTATACCTGCAATAGCGTTATTTCCAGTCACTCCTGATGATGCTAAGTCGCTTGATGCGAAACAAGCCTATAATCCCGGTGGCTTGGCACAACGGGCTGTGCGAGCGCTTAAGGCTGAATTTCCCGAGCTAGGTGTCATGACAGATGTGGCACTCGACCCTTTTACCACCCACGGCCAGGATGGCATTATTGATGACTCAGGCTATGTATTAAATGATGAAACGGTTGATGTATTGGTAAAACAGGCTATTTCTCATGCTGAGGCAGGTGCTGATATCGTTGCGCCCTCCGACATGATGGATGGCCGTATTGGCGCTATTCGATCGGGCCTGGAAAGTAATCAGCATATTTACACTAAAATCATGGCCTATTCCGCTAAATATGCCTCCAGTTTTTATGGCCCATTTCGCGATGCGGTGGGTTCTGCAGACAACCTGGCCGGTGGCAATAAATACAGCTATCAAATGGATCCCGCTAACATCGATGAAGCTTTATGGGAAGTCGCACTCGATATCGATGAAGGTGCTGATATGGTGATGGTTAAACCCGGAATGCCGTATCTTGATATTGTGCGGCGCGTAAAGGACGAATTTGGAGCGCCTACCTTTGTTTATCAAGTCAGTGGTGAATACGCTATGCTTAAAGCAGCAAGTCAAAATGGCTGGCTGAATGAAAAAGCCGTAGTGCTGGAATCGTTACTGGCATTTAAACGTGCGGGTGCAGATGGCATATTAACCTACTTCGCGAAACAAGCTTGTGAGTGGCTAAAATAAACAAATAAATAGTTTCAAAATTGTTGTTTTTAAAATCAGACTGGTTATATAATTCGCCTCAAAATCAGTCTTAAAATAAAAACGATACTGATGGCAGTATCGCAGTGTTGTAATTCCGGGAGGATCTATACTATGTCTGATGTGATGACCAGCCTATTTGGCAGTTCACCAATTTCACCACTTCAAAAACACATGAGCAAAGTCCAGGATTGCATCGATCAACTCATTCCTTTTTTTGATGCCGTGTTAAGCCAGGAATGGAAAAAAGCGGAGAAACTGCAACAAAAAATAGCCAAAAAAGAAAATGAAGCTGACGAACTAAAAAAAGCCTTACGCCTGAACCTGCCTAAAGGATTGTTCATGCCGGTATCGCGCCGCGATTTACTCGAAGTGCTCACCATGCAAGATCGAATTGCAAATAAATCAAAAGACATCGCCGGTATCGTGATTGGCCGACAAATGGAATTCCCCAAAGGCACTAAAAGTTTAATGATGAAGTTTATTAAACGCTGTGTTGATGCTTCAGCTCAAGCGAAGAAAGCCATTAACGAACTCGATGAACTGGTTGAAACCGGGTTTCGTGGCAAAGAAGTGAAACTGGTGGCATCGATGATTAAAAAGCTCGATAGAATTGAAAGTGATACTGATGATATTCAGGTTGATATTCGATTTGAAATATTTAAAAAAGAACAGGATCTTCCTCCAGTCGATGTCATGTTTTTATACAAAGTGATTGAATGGGTGGGTGATCTTGCTGATATATCCCAACGCGTTGGTAGCCGGCTTGAATTAATGTTGGCAAAGTAAGGGGAAATATCATGGAATACGGAATTATATTTATCATTCTCGCCGGCACCTTCGGTTTTTTTATGGCCTGGGGTGTTGGTGCAAATGACGTAGCCAATGCCATGGCCACATCGGTCGGTTCTAAAGCCATCACCATAAAACAGGCTATCATCATCGCCACTATATTTGAATTTACCGGTGCTTACCTTGCCGGTGGTGAAGTGACAGCCACAATCCGCAAAGGCATTATTGATGCGCAGTTACTATCAGATACGCCTGAGCTATTAATTTATGGCATGCTGGCGTCACTACTGGCAGCCGGGATCTGGTTACTAATTGCATCACGTGCTGGCTGGCCGGTTTCAACTACTCACTCAATTGTAGGCGCAATTGTAGGCTTTGCTGCTGTCGGTATTGGAGTTGATGCAGTACATTGGGGTAAGGTTGGATTTATTGTTGCAAGTTGGATTGTATCACCGTTACTCGCGGGTGTAATAGCATTTGCCATTTTTATGAGTGTGCAAAATCTGGTTATTAATACTGAAGATCCTCTTAAAAATGCAAAAAAATACGTACCCATGTATATATTTTTAGTTGGTTTTATTATCGCGCTAGTAACATTGTTTAAAGGTTTAAAGCACATTGGTCTGCATGTAGAAATTGGCGAGAGTTATCTGATCGCTGTCGGATTTGGTTTAGCAATCAGTATACTCGGGAAAATATACATCAATAGACTCAAGTTTGATCCGGGTGCGGATAAAGATTTTCACTTTACCAATGTTGAAAAAATCTTTGGTGTATTAATGATGGTAACTGCCTGTGCAATGGCATTTGCACATGGTTCAAATGATGTTGCCAATGCCGTTGGTCCACTCGCTGCCGTTGTTAGCATTGTGGAAAACAATGGTAATATTGCGCAAAAATCCATGATGGCACCCTGGATACTGGTTTTAGGCGGAGCTGGTATTGTCGCGGGATTGGTAATGTACGGTCATAAGGTGATTGCAACCGTTGGTAACAAGATTACCGAATTAACACCAAGCCGCGGTTTTGCTGCTACTTTGGCTGCGGCTACAACCGTTGTTATAGCATCAAGTACCGGCCTACCGATTTCAACAACTCATACTTTAGTTGGTGCTGTGCTGGGTGTCGGATTAGCACGTGGTATCGCTGCATTAAATCTGCATGTTATTAAAACCATTTTCGTTTCCTGGATCGTTACTTTACCCGCCGGTGCAATCATGTCGATATTCTTTTTCTTCACACTTAAAGGAATATTCACAAATTAAACTAAACAGTTCCCGATTTCGAGTATATTAAATGTCTGACTTATTTGATTTTGATCTCCAAAAAGACATTTACGGCGTAATGGGTAATCCTATTACGCACAGTAAATCCCCAACTATTCATACCTTATTTGCAACACAAACCCAACAACGATTGGAATACTCGGCAATTCATGTTGACACTGGTGGTTTTAAACAAGCAATTGGTAATTTTCAGGCATCGGGTGGCAAAGGTTTAAACATTACCGTGCCATTTAAACAAGAAGCTTTCGAAATTACCGATCAGTGCAGCCAACGTGCAACTCGAGCCGGTGCAGTAAATACCTTAAAATTCGAGAATGATACTATTATCGGTGATAATACCGATGGCATTGGCTTGGTAACGGATTTATTAAATAACCTTAATATTGAAATACAAAATAAAAATATTTTATTAATGGGTGCAGGTGGTGCTACTCGTGGCGTTATAAATCCACTATTAGCTGAAAAACCAAATTCACTTTTTATTGTTAATCGCACGGTAGATAAAGCACAAGCACTTGTTGAGCTTTTTAATGATTCTGGAAATATTGAAGCAGGTAGCTATTCTGCTTTAGATAACAAACAATTCGATATTATCATCAATGCAACCGCTGCCAGTTTACACGGTGAGCTTGCACCACTACCCGATAGCATACTGGCAACAAACGCCTGCTGTTATGACATGATGTATAGTCAGGATCCAACGTTGTTTATGCAGTGGGCGAATAATAATAATGCCGACGTTGTTAGTGACGGCTTGGGTATGTTGATAGAACAAGCTGCTGAATCGTTTTTGATCTGGCGAGGAGTTCGCCCTGAGACAAGTTCGGTAATATCTCAATTACGAGTATAAATATATTTTATTAATCACCTTCAAAGATCATTGTAATTTCTTTTAGCTCACTGTCCAGTATATCATCGGAGGGCACCTGTATATAAATCATCACCACTGCCATAAAGACCGTGTGTGCTATTGATGCATTCAATAATAAAATAAACAATGGATCTTTAATTATTTTCTTAAATTTCTTTTTCATGCCTGTTACCATTATTGTTTGCACAAATACTTAAAATAAATTAAGTCATTGTGTCGTTAATAATAGATTCGGCTGAATAAGAATAAACTTTAAATTATTTGAGATTAAATTGGTGATGTACTGTGTAGTGAAATCGAATTTTAAAATTACTATGTAAATTCAATATAATAAATCAGGAAGCCCAAAGAAATTAATGAAATCTCGAATGCGGTAATCCACAACAACATATAGGTAATTCGACGACCAGAAGGTTTCATTGGTTGCCAAATTTTTCGAATATACCAACGCCATAAACCAAATTTAGACCAGCGTTGCCACATCGATAAATAACGCTGTAAATAATTAGCCCAAACTACAATACTCTTATCGACTTCATTAATTTTTTCCTGTCGTTCAGAATCAGTCAAGGTGCGGTAATTATCGGTTATCGTTAACTTTGAACCTTGTTCTATAGGCTCAATTTTAAAAAAGGTATTGGTTTTAATGCCGTTTGAATAAGCTATTTCAAAACCATCATCGAGTTCATGAATACACATTTCGACATCAATTTCAATCGCTTGTTCCTGACTTGAATTAATGCACTGTAAATGCACCGTATTTTCCGAGATTAATTGCCATTTTTTAAATTCCAGCATCGGATTAATTCGAAACAAACGCTCGAAATCACTACAAAATTTCTTTAAAGCGGGCACACTTAATGTGGTATTAAAACTGGCCCAGACATTATCTTCGGGTATCACTGTATCCATTTTTAGTGACTAATGTTGTTTATTAGTTTCAGGATAAGGTACGATCACTAGCGGAACTGTAACCGATTTTGAAATTTTCTCTGATTTCATACGTGATCGCAAACCACTGACGCCTTTTGGTCTTTTCGATCCCATCACAATCACATCAAAATTTACTTCTTTCGTTAAGTTTATTAAACATTCCTCGGGTTCGCCCACCACGATTTCCTGACTATAATTAATGTTATGTTCTTGTGCTGATTTGTTTACTCGCTGGCAATGTTCATCCACTTCTTTACCCAGTTCACTTTCCAGATAACGGCGATAAGTATCTCGTGTAGAACCGTTATTTAACCAATCATCACCTGTCATGCCTTCCCAGAGTGTTGGCACAACAATCAAGTGCTTTATTGTAGCGCCTTCCTGACACATTTCGATTGCATACTGCTCTGCAGCTTGCGCTCCATCAGTGCCATGACTTGCTAGTAATACATTATTCACTGCTATCATTATAATTACCTGTTTATTTACTTATAAAGTTAGGGAGCCTGAATACCAGGCTCCCAATCTCGTTACAAGGTTAATAAATTACATATACAGCTAATGCAATTATTAATGAAAAAGCCAAAGCCATAAAGTCTTCGCGACGATCACTTCCAAAAATAGAAAGTGCTGAACCACGATCAAATTTATTCTCACTCATACTGTTCTCCTTTCAATTTTAGTTAAATCGTTTCGCTAACCAACATCATCACAACTATCAGTGACAACACGGCTTTAAGAGTACCAACGATACCGCCAATGATTGCAGGTTGACCACCAGCCTGTTTCATGGAGCTAACCGTTATTTGCATGCCTAGACCAACAAGCCCAAACGCAAACAACCAGGTAATCCATTTTCGAAACGCTTTGATTTTTTTAGCGGTGTGTCGAACTGCCTTATGTGCGCCTTTTAAAATTTTATTGGATTTTTTATCCAGCACTTTAGCATTTATCAAACCACGAATCGCAAGATCATCTTCAATCGACATGATTTTACCATTTGCCATTAGTGCATTAAAGGCAGCGATGCGATCAGTTTTTTCAAGTTTACTCGCACCCTCTTGCAAAACAGCAATTTGCTCTGTTTTTAATAATTTGCTTTCTTTAAAACCAGAGTCGGCGGTATTACCAAAGTATTTACCTTTGTAATGATTTGCAGGAGCAAAAATACCGGTTGTTGATAATGCAAACAGTAAAATAAAACCAAGTACAAAAACCGGGAATTTAGCAAATACCACTTGAGCTACATTCACTTTTTCTGCATCTGGGTTATCTTCACGTTTCACATACCAAACTGCCAGCCATAACACGATAATAGGCAATACCAGAACACGGGTAATATTAAAAATTTCAGCAACTTTTAATGTCTCAATACCATCAGGTTGGTAGGCCAATGCAGCGCCAGCAACTTGTGCGGAATTCAGAATACCGGTTCCAGCCCATGCACCAAACTGAACATGACTCATACCCAATAAATTTCCGATTATTGGGAATAAGAACATGCAACCAACGCCCCATAACAGAATCGTACCAATGGTGTACGCGATTTCAACGGATTTTGCTTGCACAACTGGTGCTGAAGCTACTGTTGCCGATACACCGCAGACACCCATACCAGCTGACAATACGCCGCCCATTGAATTGGGTATTTTCGCCCTGGCACCAAGAAACAGTACCAAACCAACTGAACCCAAAACAAAGAAACCTATCATAACAATTGATAAGCCACCAAGATTGGTTAATTCAGCTGCGCTATACAAAGTACCCAATAAAATGACGCCCGTTTTCAATCCCAAACGCGATAATCTGACACCATTTTTTGCCCATTCTGGAATTTTGAATACGTTAACAATGATAATACCGGTAACGATACCCATAACAACATAATTTAAACCCAGTAATTTATGGATGTATTTACCCGTGTCACCAATTTTACCAAATGACATACTGATAACGGCAACCTCGGGTGCGATAAACCAGCGCACTAACATTGCAATTAACAGAATAAACATACCACCGGCAATAGTGGAAGAATAGTAATCCCATTGCCCCTCTTTGTGGGATCCAAAGAATTGCCAGAGTCCAATAACGGCAGCAACGATCCCAAAATAGAGTGGAATTGATAATAACTCCGCACCGTATTTATATTTTTTTCCATGCGCTAAATGTTCCAGATAAGGCGCAAGTAGCCCGCTGTCAGCCAAATACCAGATAGCCAACATGATAATGCCAATTATTAAAAGCGCGGGGCTTTTCTTGGTGTACACCATAAGATTCTCCTCCTACATTTTTAGGTTCGATATTTCTAGTTATAATTTTTAAAGAATGATATTTGAAACTCAGAAAAATTTTATTTTTTTGTGTAGCTATAAATTTTATTTCTGATGAGGCATTTAGACACGGTACTAATAGATTTACAACAAGCATATAAATATATAGCTAAATTAGAATATACTTTTTAGTAAGGTTATTAATTTCAAATTTTGATATGATTTCAATGGGATAGTATAAAAAGTTAAATGAAATATTACATTATCTGGTAATAAAAAAAATTAATATAATTTAATTATTGTTTCCTTTCAGCTTCAATAAAGATTCTTTTCACTCTCGGAAACACCGCTTTTATTTCTTTATCCAAACTCTCAATAGCAAGTTCAATATCATCAGCCACGGCATTATCCATAAAATTAACACTTAAATTGACTAATATATAATCCGGCCCCATGTGCATGGTCAAAACTTCATTAACATGCTCAATGGCATGATGCACTTTAGCCAGATCGTTAATTTTTTTAACAACATCGTCATTGGCACTTTCACCAATCAACAAACCTTTGGTTTCATAAGCCAACCACATTGCCGTTGCAGCCAGAATTAATCCGATAATAACGGATGCGATACCGTCAAAAATTAAAATTCCGGTCAGTTGAGATAATAACACTCCAAAGAAAGCGACAATTAAACCCGACATTGCAGCACTGTCTTCGAACAATACTAAAAATATCGAAGGATCTTTACCACGATGAACGGCTTCCAAATAACCCCATTTACCTTTTTGTTGTTTAAACTCTTTTAATGCAAATAACCAGGCAGCCCCTTCAAAAACCAGTGCAAAACCCAATACGATATAATTTATCGTGGCATTCTCAATGACCGCAGGGTGTAAAATACGGTGTATTCCTTCATAAATAGAAACACCGGCGCCAACCGCAAAAATCAGAATAGCGACAACAAAACTCCAAAAATAAATTTCTTTTCCATGACCATAAGGAAAACGACTATCTGCGGGTTTTTTTGCTTGCTTCAAACCGTAAAGCAATAACATTTGATTACCGGTATCCACTACCGAATGAATTCCTTCAGACAACATTGCTGAACTTCCGGTCATACTGGCCGCTATAAATTTTATAATTGCAATTAAGCTATTACCAATTAATGCGGCATAAATAACTTTAGTAGTTGAAGCTGACATTCGAAAAAATTCCCTGAAAATTTAAATAACAGGATTATATCTTATCACATTCAATACAATTTAAAGTTTTACCAATAAATGTTTGACGTAATTTTTCATCGATAACCCAGGGACGATTTTGAAAAGGCGGTTGATGCCGAACATGTTGAGTATGGCCGCATTGCAAATCGGCAACCCAATCATTATATTCATCCTGATGAAATGCAGTAATTTTTTGATTCATTTAATTTAGAAAAAAGAGAAAAAATTAGGATTTGGAATCGGGATAGCCCAATCAAGACCGTCTGCTTCATGGATGAAGCAGTCGAGCGGCCATGGATGGCGAATAGCGAGTCTTGATTGGGCTATCCTGGTTCCGAAGCCGGTGCAGTTAGTTGTAATTTATTTAAACCTTTTATTTTTAATAATACTAAGCCAAATACTCTAGTGCAATAGCAGTATGTTTAGCGAGTGATTTAAAATTAGTATAACCTTTGTCATCCATGCCACAAGTACGGCTGTGACGATCAGCATAAAACAAACCGACAGCTTTATTTCTAATAAATACCGACATTGTATAGAAAGTTTCTATTGAAATCATTTCATAAAATTCTTTTGGTAATCGTTTAATTATTGTGTCGCTATTTGCACTATTAACCCACACTGCCTGTTGGCGTTTAAGAATGTCGACAAATATATTATTGTCCGTTAAGTTAATTCGAAATTTGTTAAATATTGGATCATTCTCAACTCCAATCGACATGTAGTTATGCAAGGCCGAATGATCTTTTACTAATAAATAAAATGCCACCCGGTTTAGTCCGATACCATCGTGCATACCATGAAGTGCCGCTTTTATAACGTCATTAATATTATCAAAATGTTCCTGGTGATTTGTTATTTTTTCAAGCGCTTCATCGAATTCATTCTGTTGCGGTGTTAAACAAACCGTTACTGGCTCTTTTTTTATCGTACCTACTACTGTTTTATTATCGGTAAATTCGTGCTTCGCTGGTTTATACAATAAACTGCCAGCCAGAGGTGGTATCTCGGTTAATATGCAATTTCGTGCAACTGTAACGGCAAGTGTATGGTTGTCGGTCATGACTTTTTCAGGTTTCATGTCGAGCCATGCAGCGGCGGCTAGCTGTAATCCCCAGGTTTTTTCTGAATACCAATCAGCACTTGCGGCTTGAATTAACTCTGATGCCAGAATAACGCCATACGATCGTGGATTTTCAACATTTTCGATGTGTAATGACTGCTTAACAAATTTTGGTAAACCCCATGATTCGGCGAGATTAATTGTCATTTCAGCAAAGGTGAAACCCAGAACAACGTATTCCGCTTCTTCTGATACTAAATTTGTATTGCCCTGCATGTTACGCACAAAGTTCATCAAATTCGGAACGTAGATTGCGATGTACATCTCACCCAAATAATGCATAAATGCCGCACAGTAGACTTCTTCCGGCATTTCATCATTCCGCATCCGTGCCCAATGCTCGGCTTGTTTTGCTGCTCTCTCTCTTCCACATCTCCAACCCCCCGAACCTAAGGCGAACTTCGTTTGCCGTCTTCTGCTTGAAAAAAAAAAAAACACATACTAAAACACACAACAAACAACACTAAGAGAAAAAAAAAACAGCAAATAAATATAACATACTACTACAACATAAA
>CAYOHQ010000077.1:0-11241 GCA_964403805.1 uncultured Thioalkalispiraceae bacterium
AATCACAGCAATGAAAAATTTAATTATTCTTCAGTCTATAGTTTAATTCCATTATTAAACATGGATAATTCAGATGTTATCGCGGTATTCGGTATCAAAAATAATGTTTCTGAATCCATAAATCGAATTACAAAGTCAAAACGACTTATCATTATAACTGTGATAGTAACGTTATCATTTTTTTACTTTATTGTGATTCTAACTCAATCAAAATCAAATAAATTGTTAAAAGAGCAAGCCGAACTAAGAATTATAAGTGAAGAAGAAATTCGCTATCATGCCTATCATGATCCGTTAACACGCTTACCCAATCGATCTTACTTTCAACACATACTGTCGCTGGTTATGTCACAGGCACGCCGAAATGAAACACTAATCGCACTGATGTTTATCGATCTGGATAAATTCAAAGCGATAAATGATAGCTACGGTCATACTATTGGCGATGAAGTTCTAACTGAAGTTGCTGCACGAGTTCAAGAGTGTGTTCGTGAATGTGACACCGTGGCCAGAATAAGTGGCGATGAATTTACAGTGATATTAGATGGAATAAACACAATTAACGATGCTGAGTTAATTGCTAACAGGATAATTTCTTCTCTAAATATGTCCATGACCATTGATGAACATGAACTCTCGATTGGTGCCAGCATTGGAATAAGTTTATACCCACTCGATGACATAACTCTTGAGCAATTAATTCAAGATGCCGATATTGCGATGTTCAATTCTAAAAGGAATGGTAGAAATAGGTACTCATTTTTTGAACATGAAATGCTGCAACACTCCAAACAACGTTTAAAACTGGAAATTGATCTTCGTCAAGCAATAATGCGAAATGAATTAATTCTCCATTACCAACCCATTGTCGATATGAATTCAAACGACATTGTTTCAATGGAAGCATTAATTCGATGGTGTCACCCCGTTCATGGAACACTACTTCCGAGCCGTTTTATTAAACTTGCAGAAGAAAATGGTCAGATCATCAAAATAGGCAATTGGGTGCTCGATGAAGCATGCAGACAATTAGCACTTTGGCATCTTGCCGGATATGAAGATTTAAAAATATCGGTCAATATTTCAATTCGACAAATTGATGACAAAAGTTTTTACTCATATGTTCTAGCAACATTGCGTAAACACAATTTGAATCCCGACAGTTTAGAATTGGAGATTACTGAAAGTTTATTCCTTGAAAGCACACATACAACACTTAAGACATTATTTAGCCTTAAAAAAATTGGTGTTAGTATTGCGATTGATGATTTTGGCACCGGCTATTCATCCCTGGCCTATCTAAAATCATTTCCAATAGACAGGCTTAAAATAGATCAATACTTTGTTCGTGAAGTCGCAAAAGATAATGACAACGCCGCTATTACTCACGCTATTACAGAATTAGCACATACATTACGCTTAGGAGTCACCGTAGAAGGAATTGAAACAGTTGAACAATACAATATATTAAAATCACAAAATTGTGATGAGATGCAAGGGTTTTTCTTTAGTAAACCCTTAGCAGCAAAAGACGCAGAAGTTTTACTTAAATCTGCTTTATAAAATTTATTCGGCTACGTCTTTATCGTCTTTATTGTAAAACATTAAACCAATGCCACGATCGTCCTTATAAGCCACCATAGCTTGCAGATTTTCGCTTAAATTTTCTTTTTCAGCGTCATCTTTAGAGTCATTAAATTTTACTGTCACCATGCAATGGGCGTATAAGTCGACATCAGACGCATTGGTTGCAACGTACATACCACCATCACTAATATTTTGAGTAATCCCGGTAACCGCATCTCTGTTGCCACAGGCCAACGTAACATCGACATTCATCGATTTGCGATCATCCCAACGAAAATCCATAAAATCCATAGTGTAATACTCCCAATTTAACTTAATGAGTGATATTTAAACTCATATAAAACTATTAAATTGTGATTTTATCCACAAAAGCAGATATTTTTAATGAAGACTTGAGAAAATGAGAACTAGATCAAAAAAAAGCCCGGTAAAACCGGGCGGTGTTCCAAAGGGGGAAATCTTATAAATAAATATAAATTACTTCGCTAACAAATCATATGAAAAAAATTTGAATATAAACCAATTACTAAAGGAGGGTAAATCGACCGAGGTCACCCCACGCTTGTTGCTACGATTCAAGGTTAATAATTCAGGCCTGTTTCCAGGCTTAACACGGTAAACGTGTTCGTACATCCTTGCGCTCGTGCCAGCGATAGTCCTTATCGAAAGTCCCAATCCCTAGACTTACCGGTGTGAGAAGCAGATCACAAACTTAACTCATCAACATTTCTTGTATCGAGGCCCCAAGCTGGGAACCCGGTCTTTACATCAAGAAGATGTTGAGTGTATTAAACAGGAATTTAACAGTGGTGTAAATCCGGTATGATAGGGTATTTGACTAGGGTTTACCCTTATATAAGCCACAGGATACATACAAAGCAACCAGATCAGCTAAAGAAGATACCCTCATTTTTTCCATTACATTAGCCCGATGGGCTTCAACCGTTTTATTACTGATGCCAAGATCAGAAGCAATTATTTTATTTTGTTTGCCGATAACAACTTGATCTAAAACTTCACGTTCGCGTGGAGACAACGTTGCCAGTAAAGACATTTTTGACTGCAAATCTTTATTTTGCAAACGTTCATTTTGATCTTTCTCAAGACATTGGTTTACCCGTTCGAGTAACACCTGATCATTAAACGGCTTTTCAATAAAATCCACCGCGCCATTTTTAAGTGCTCGAACCGCCATTGGAACATCACCATGACCCGTGATTAAGATAATAGGAATCGAGTAGTTTTGTTCATTTAATATTTTTTGTAATTCAAGACCACTAATCCCCGGCATTCGAACATCGGCAATTAAACAACCCGGATAATCAGGCTTGTAGTTATCCAAAAATTCTTGAGCTGATGGGTATACTTCGACATTAATATTGATTGATTCGATTAACCAGCTCAGCGAATCTCTCACGGCCTGATCATCATCAACAATATAAACGGTGGCTTTCACATCAAGCATACTGAGCCTCAGAGCGAACCACGGGTAAGCTAAAGCGAAAGGTTGTGCCTTTAACCTGATTAATATTAGCGGATAAATGTCCACCGTGTGACTCTACTATCGAGCGACTAATCGATAATCCCATTCCCATCCCTTCTGGTTTTGTTGAGAAAAATGCATCAAACAGGTTATCCCGTTGTTCATCTGAAATACCATGCCCGGTATCCCAGACTGCAACTTCGACCATGTCAATCTGAGTATTATACCAGCTGTGTATGATCAATTCCTTACGTCGCCAGCTATTGCCATCCATAGCCTCAAAGGCATTTCGAATTAAATTAAGCACCACCTGCTCTATTTGAATATCATCTGCCAATACTAGCGGCATAATTTTTTGAAGTTGCATATGAACGTAGACACCTCGTTTGCGTGCCTCAAAATTTGCCAATTGAACTGAATCTTGAATAATCAGATTAATATCAGTGCTCGCACGATTGGGTTCGCCTTTACGCACAAAATCCCGCATGCGTTTAATAATGTCACCGGACCGTTTGCTCTGATTACTAATATTCTCCAAAGCGTTAATAATTTGAATTGGATTGTAATTTGGTGATGACATCCTGCGCACACAGCCTTGTGCATAATTCGCTATCGCAGCCAGTGGTTGATTTAATTCGTGCGCTATACTCGAGGCCATTTCACCCATCATACTCACTCTGGATACATGGGCTAATTGTTGTTGATGGTCATCATGTTGTTTTGCAACAATCTTTTGTTCGGTAATATCTTTTCCGGTTGCAATGTAATGCACAATTTTTCCTTGCTCATCACGCAGTGGAGTAATTGTTTTTTCTTCATAGAGTAAACTGCCATCACTACATCGGTTGATAAATACACCTTGAAAAATTCGCCCGGAACTAATCGTTCGCCATACATTTTTATAAAAACTGCTGTCATGTTCATCTGATTTTAAGATAGAGGGTTTGAATCCGACAGTTTCGATTAATGAAAAACCTGTTAACCTTTCAAAAGCAGGATTAACGTATTCGATCAAGCCCTTATCATCTGTAATAATAATTGTTTCAGCCGTTTGTTCCAGGGCTCGTGATAACTTCCAAAGTTCCGATTCCGTATTTTTATGGTTAGCAACTTCCTTTTTAAGTAATTGTTTAGATTTAGTTAGTTTCACATTCAAAACTATCATTATAATAGTCGTCAATACCAAAAAAGCGATTAATCCAATAACAATAAAGACAAATTGACCATAGTTTTCAATAAAAAATTCCAGTGAATTTTGATTTTTATAGGGTCCGATTTTTAAATTATAAAATAATTCATGTACTGGTCTGTAATCAGATGGAACATTCCAACCAATATACGAGCCTTTAATTGCTGCTGCATCTGTAGACTTCATGGTCAACAAAGCGATGGCAAGTTTTTGAGCTAATTCATCATCAGTGTGACGTGCTTTTGCAAACGGCCATTCCGGGTAAAGTTTGGTGCTATGTTTAAAAGGATAAGTTGGGTTAAACTTGGTATTTAAAATTCGAAACTCACTTAGTCGAATTACTTCTTCAGTTGCCATTCTATGCAATATATCTGCACGAACAGTGCCAACATCAACCTCACCTTCACGTACAGCAAAAACAATATCATCTTGAGGGAAACCACTGAATATTAATTTCTTTAAATCCGTAAAAGGATTGATACCTTGGGATATCATTTCATACCAGGCTAATTGAAAGCCTCCGAATGCCGATGGACTAACAGCCATCATGGTTTTACCTTTTAGATCAGGTAGACTCTGTATGTTTTTATTCTGAGCTCGGGTAAAAATGACCGCACCAAATTCTTTTACCCCCCGGCCAACCCGTAAATTATTTAATGTCGCCAGTCGGGTAATTCCGAAAGTAGCCTCTAAATCAACGTAATGTCCCGGATTAGTCAAAATAAAATCCAGATGATTTCGTTCAACAGCTTCACGCATTGATTTATGGTTTAATGGTTTTATCAGGAAATCGTAACCTGCTATTTTACTATTTAAATACTCTGCTGTCGGCATCCAGCGCGACATGGTTAGTTCGCTACCACGGTAGGCCAGAACGCCGATCACCACCTGTTCATCTACTAAAGACACGGGCAAGGGATCAGCCGCGAACACTTCATTCTGAAAAAATATTATGTTTGAAAGAAAACATAAAAGGTAAATCGTACGCATACTATTTAGTTCTACTGGCTGTGACGTAAATCGTGTCGATATGATGGCCTGTTTTAATAGCGACGGTGATAAACCACAAATTAACATGGACATCACAAATCATCCTGATTTGCGTGTTTACATTGAAATATTACAATTCTTGTAGACTACTATAATATTCGATCACGATATCACTATCCAGCTCATATTGCTTTTGTTTTTATTACTATCCTGTTGATTTTAAAAGTTTATTTATACCATAAGTTATTAATGGTAAATAATTTCAGATAAAACCGCAAAGAACAGCAGTTTATTTATAATTAGCATACAGGGAAGGTAAATTTGCACTTGCGGAATTAGTATACGATGTGGATATAAAAATAGGTGGGTTTGAGTTAAATGCAGACCACAAAACGTCACCATTCCAACTGCTCGTATTATTTCCATACAAGTGTTGCTCTAATTCTTTGATTGCATCTTGTAAATTTTTATCCGCATAAGGTAATAATAATGACAAATTTGTAAACTGCTCAGATTGGCTACGATTATTTGCCCATTGAAGTAACAATTGTCGACATAAACTCGCATTTTTCATTAAGCATGCTTCTTTTATTTTCTTTAGTGATACAGCAACTGCTGCAGGACTTGAATTGCTTTTTGAATTTATCGTTGTAACAACAGCATGATACTTTGATCGTAACTGTAAAAATAAATACAGTGTAAATAACCACAAGATAGCCAATACCACACTAACAATGATCCACACCATTGAAACTGTCGACTCGGATGATAGCGAATTTGAAGAACGTTGCACTGGTTTATCTTGTGGTTTCGTGGATACTAAATCTGGCTGTTGTAGTGCAGCCGTACCTTCTAATTTAAGTTTGCTGTCTTCAGTTTGATTTACCGTTGCACTAACATTAATAATTTGTGCAGGTAATTTAGCGACTTCAATTCGATTCGTTCTTGTATTCCACCAGGGTATTTCTATTTCAGGTAAGGTTTGCTTTCCGGTTTTTGTTGCTAATAAAGCAGTTTTAAATTCTTTACTTGCCACTAGCCCCTGACTATTATGTTGTTCGGTTATGACGGGGACATCCGGATAAATTTTAATATTTTTTGGCGCTTTTGTTTTAATATCCGGTAGTTGCGCAGTACTTGAATTTTGAGCAGTCAGGCTAATTGTTCGCGTCATCGGTTCACCAGATATTAATTCATTTTTGTTACCAGACCATGATTCTGAAATTGATAAATTCTCAACGGCTAACCAACTCGCACCCGGATATTTTTTTGTGAATTCAGCAGGTATACTTTTCACCTGAATTTCTACCGCTTTTGATTTTAAGCGTTTTACACCAGCAGTAAATGGATCCATATTAAAGAAAGAACGTTGCCGTGAATTGCGAACAATTTGAGTTTCAAATGTTAATGGTGTTATTTTTAACGGCCCACTTTTTTGAGGAAACAGTGCATAACGGCGCTCTAATACTGAATATGCAACACCATTTATCGCGACTCTGGTATCACGATCATCGCCGAGTTTAGTCACAATTGCTTGATTGTTTTCACTAACCGGTTCACTTAAGCTTGCATTACTTAACTGTATTCTTCTGAATAATTTAATTGTATAAATTACCTGTTGTTGTACAAAAACGGATTTTGGTTCAACATCAATCTCCAGGTAAATTTCAGCTTGTTGTTTATCATCCTGTGTAGCTGCATTAGCAACAATCTGAATTGCTATCGGATCACTCGTATCTTTACCAAAATTAATGGCAGGAATTGTATAATTACCTGCTTCTTCAACCATCAAAACCATTGTCCAGGTTTTATTTCGTGTAATTGAGCCATTAATTAAACGAAAATTTGAGCTTTGACTGGAATTTATAATTTTAAATGTCTTTTGTAACTCAGTGAAATCAGGATCGCCATCAATACTGCCCCGGGCATCCAAGGTAAACTGAAATGACTCACCTACAGGAATCGGATTACGATCAACAGTTGCAGTAATTTCTGCTGCAAAAACTGTGACACTAATGAAATACGTTAATGACACTATACCCAGTAATTTAATTAAGTGCTTTACCATGATGGACCTTCACTATTATGCTTGTTATGTCGTTGTTGATATTGGTATTTGAATTTTCGGCGCATTAAACCGGCAGGATCATCCGGAATTTTTCTCAACCATTGTTCAACAGCTTGTTGTTGTTCTTTATTTTCAACATCATCTTGTTGATTTAATTTTGCTTGTTGCTGCTGCTCTTCTTTTTCTTGTTTTTCCTGCTCGCTTACATCGTCTTTTTTATCTTCTGGCTTATTTTCATTTTCTTTATCCAATTTAGAATTTTTATTGTCCTTTTTTTCTTTATTTTCTTTTTTGTCTTTCGATTCAGAATCATGTTTATTTGAATCTTTTTGTTCAGATTCTTTTTCTTTATTTACTTGATTTTGTTCAGAGCCGTCTTTTGACTGTTCGTTCTTTTTATTATGTTCCCCCTTGCTTATATCGTTACTATCTTTATTCTTTCTACTTTCTTTTTTATTTTTTTTCTGTTTTTTTAATTCTTCTTCAACTAATTTTTTATTGTGCAATGCATCCTTGTCATTTGGGTTTAGTTTAAGTACCTCTTCATAATTTTCAAGTGCTTCTTCATAACGTTTTAATTTTTCTAAATTAAGAGCCCGATTGTAAATGGATTTAATATCTTTTTTTCCATCAAGCAAATTCAATGCCTTGTTATAATTCCCTGCTTTGTAGTGTGCTGCAGCTTGCCATTCCGGTTTTCTAAACAAATCAGCAGACTCTTTATATTTACCTTGTTCAAATAACTGTTTTGCTCTTTGATCTGAATTTGACCATAAAGAATCCCAACTTAATGCGTAACCGGGATCAGATACTGGAAACAACAGTATAACAAGCACGAATACCAGGCCTTTACGAAAAGATAATAAAACTAGTGGTAATAACAGTAATACTAACCAGGGCCCACGCTCTCGCCAAACTGCTGCATCCTGTTTTTTTTCAGATTCTTTATTTCGACTGTCTTCAAAAAATTTTGTTGTAAGCAATTTTTGAATATCACTATCATCAACACTCAATCTCGACAATCGACCTTTGTTTCGAATTGCTAACTGATTTAAAAGTTTATATTTTGTTTTGGCAATCACAATACTACCGTCACGGTCTTTCAGGAATCCACCTTTTCGTAAATTTATTGGTGCACCCTGTTCGGTTCCAACGGATAAAATTGATAAACTAAAATTAACTGAATTAAGTGACTTTGTAACTGTTGCATTATATATTTCTGGAACCCCATCGGTTATTAATAAAATTTCACCCTCAGTAATTCCACCGTGTTTAAATAATTCCAACGCTTTTAATACCGCGAGATCAGTTCGACTTCCCTGACTTGGCATCATGGCAGGTATCAAACTTGGAACAAGCTGTGCAATTGTATCCGTATCATCAGTTAACGGGCTAACCACAAAGGCATCTCCGGCATAAACGATTAAAGCTGTTTGCCCTTCGATTCTTTGTTTTAATATATCCAATAATTTTAATCGTGCCCGAACAAGACGCGAAGGCTTTACATCTTCGGCTTGCATTGATTTAGACAAATCAAATAAAATGATAAGTGAAGACTGTTGTCGAAATACCGGTTGTGGTAATTTATCCCAGGCTGGCCCGGCCAAACTAATAATTGCAACGATGCCGTAAAATAATAATAACCACACAGTATAATTACGTTTTTTCGTTTCTGTACCCACGATTAGATGTTTTAGTAATCTGGGATCGCAGACCTGTTTCCAGCTATGCTGATTATTTTGTTTAAACCAGACTAACCATATAAGCATTAGTAACGGTACAAAGGCAAACAACCACATCGGGCGTAAAAATATTAAATCGGTCATTTTCCTGAGCCTGCCACCTTGTTAGAACGACGTCTACTATTTAAATTACTAATATCAGGAAAATACAGGATGAGTAATAATAACAGCGTCAGGATAAAACTGGCCGATAGTGGCCACATATACAATTCGCTCATCGGACGAAATGTTTGTTTATCTTTTTCAATAGGTTCCAGTTTATCGAGTATTTTATAAATTTTTTGCAATGCCTCGGTATTTTTAGCGCGATAATATTTTCCACCGGTTGATTGTGCAATTAACTTTAGTGTTTTTTCATCCAGTGAACTTGAAGGATTAACAGTGCGATTACCAAATAATGATCGAATAGTAAGTCTATCTGCACCTACGCCAATAGTGTAAATTTTTAATTTTCGCACCGCTGCAAGCTCAGCTGCCTTTGCCGGTGTAATTTCACCAGCGGTATTAGCACCATCGGTTAATAAAATTAATACTCGACTATTTACATCCTGCTTGCTTAATCGTTTCACCGCTAAACCAATGGCATCTCCAATTGCAGTATTATCTCCAGCTAAACCCAAAGCAGATTCATTCAGTAATTGTGTCACGGTTTCCCGATCAAACGTTAACGGAACTTGCAGATATGCCTGAGTACCAAACAGGATTAATCCAATTCGGTCACCCACTCGCCGTTGAATAAATTGACTTGCGACATGTTTAGTCGCTGTTAGTCTATCGACCATGCTGCCATTTAATTCAAAATCAGCCGTTTCCATGCTACCGGATAAATCAACTGCCAACATCAAATCACGACCACTCACGGGCAATTCAATGGCATCACCCAACCACTGAGGCCGCATACTGGCAAATACCAATAAGATCCAAATTAGTATCATCGCAATACGAGATACCGGCTTACTAACTGAAACCGTAATTGAAGTAGTTGTATTTGAGCGATAGTCCTGACCAAATGGTATTTTAAGTGCGGCTTGTTGTGATTTTGCGGTGCCCGAGAAAAGATACCGAATTAAAATCGGTAACGGTAAAAGCACAAATAGCCAAACCCATTCAAACGACAGCATTATAGAAATCCGAATTTATTTTTCAAATTATTATCGAGCCACAATGTCACTAACTCATACACCGGCTTTACGTCATTATCAATTACAGGCTGATATGGCCCCTCTAGAAAGATTTTCCCCGTACCCGTTTTAAATAAATGTTGTTTTGATTGTTCATCGGGTAACGTTGAATCTAAAAATTCCAACCACTCATTACCTTGTATTTTTGCAACAGATAATTCCTTAAAGCGATAGAGTGCAACTCGACGTAGTAGAGCTGACAGTTGTTGAATAAATAATTGTGCATTACTGGTATTTTCAAAATCAAGATAATATCGAGAAAGCTCTAATTTGATATTTTTTTTCAATTTTCGATTAAAATAGGTTTTTTTATACAGGTAAAATCCTAAAACAATAACGACCAAAAATATAAATACCATCCACCAACCCGGGGCAGGTGGCCACCATAATACGTTATCCGGTAAATGAATATCACGTATCGCTATATCAACACTTGATGCTTGAGGATTCATCGTCGTTTAACACCCAAACCAACTTGCAATGTTGATAAAATATTATCATTTGTACATAGTGGTAAAAAATACATACTATGCCGTTGACACAATTTGCTTAACTGTAGTTTTCGTGAAATAAAATGTTCGTGGAACTGTTGCCGAAAATCTGAATTATTAGTATCCAGTGTAAATGCATTTTCGTTTTGATCACTAACCCGATAGAGCCCTTTTGGTGGTAACTCACTTTCAATCGGATCGTATACAAAAATTAAGACAACATCATTGTGCTTTGATAAACGTGCCACTGTCTCTTCAGCTTGTTCGGTTAAACCCCGAAAATCACTAATCATAAAAATTAAACTGCCTGGATTACTGACTTGTTGTAATCTGAATAGTGCCTGTTCAGTAGAATTAGAATCAGCTGAGATGGTATTTTCGTCTTCTGCAACATCGTTGTTCCAGGCCGTATGTTCTACCAATTGCTGAATATAATGTATATTTTGATTATTGTCACGCTTGAGACGTAATTCAACATGTTCATGTTAGGAAAATATTACGCCACCTAAT
>CAYOHQ010000078.1:0-11110 GCA_964403805.1 uncultured Thioalkalispiraceae bacterium
GTTAATAAAGCACCGATGATACCACCAATAGCATGAACACCAAATACATCTAATGAATCGTCATAACCAAATTTACGTTTTATGGTAGTCGCAGCAAAGAAACAACCACCACCCGCGGCAAGACCAATCACCAAGGCACCAAATGGTGCTACAGAACCAGAAGCCGGTGTAATAGCAACCAAACCAGCCACAGCACCCGATGCTATACCCAATACACTGGGTTTACCATGAGTGAACCATTCAACAAACATCCATGCTAATGCCGCTGTACCCGTCGCAATTTGTGTTACCAACATCGCCATACCGGCGTCACCATTTGCAGCAGCAGCACTACCGGCGTTAAAACCAAACCAGCCTACCCATAGCATGGAAGCACCGATTAAAGTGTAACCCAAATTATGTGGTGGCATTGCTGTAGTTGGAAAACCTTTACGTTTACCAATCATAATGGCAGCGACTAAACCTGCAATACCGGCATTGATATGCACAACTGTACCACCGGCAAAATCCAGTACGCCCCAATCCCAGAAATAAGCACCATCACCACTCCATGCCATATGACATATTGGTGCATAAACCAAAATCAACCATGCGGCTGAAAAAATCAGTAAGGCACTAAATTTCATTCGTTCTGCAAATGCACCAACGATTAATGCCGGGGTAATAATGGCAAAGGTCATTTGAAATGTAATCCACACAGATTCAGGAATACCACCGATTAAACTTTCTTTTGTTAAGCCTTTCAAAAACATCATCTTCATGCCGCCAACAAAAGAATGGATATTGGTTTCACCTTTCACCATTCCGGTGGTATCGAATGCGATACTATAAGCAAAGAAATACCATAAGATGGTCATTAAACCGGTTATCGCAAAACACTGCATCAATACTGACAATACATTTTTGCTGCGAACCATACCAGCATAAAACAAAGCCAAACCGGGGATTGTCATAAACAACACCAGTGCAGTTGCAGTTAACATCCAGGCAGTATCGCCTGAATCCAGTTTATCTTCCGCAAATGCAATTACTGGTAAACATGCCAATAATAACCCTGCGATTATTCGTGAACTTAAAATTTTGTTAATCATTTTTATTCTCCTAAAGGATAACATTCGAAATTACACAATTTCGATGTTATAAAGCTTCTGTTCCTGATTCACCCGTTCGAATCCGAATTGCTTGTTCAACGTTATAGACAAATATTTTTCCATCGCCAATTTTTCCGGTATTAGCGGCTTTGGAAATAGCTTCAATAACCTGGTCTAACAATCCGTCATCTACAACTGCTTCAACTTTTACTTTAGGTAAAAAATCGACTACATATTCAGCACCACGATATAATTCAGTATGCCCTTTTTGCCGCCCAAACCCTTTCACTTCTGTTACGGTAATACCTTGCACTCCAATATCGGATAAGGCTTCACGAACATCGTCAAGTTTGAATGGCTTGATAATTGCCATTACTAATTTCATGTAAAGAACTCCTCTATTTTTTTATTTATAAAATGAACACAAACTGGATTTTCTTATTATTTTTAAAACACTACTCCCTTATTCTGTCATTTTAGAAAAAGAGAGTAGTTTATAATAACTACAAACTAAAAATTAAAAATCAAGTGATTTTGAATAGCCAACGGTTAAACGCATTTCATCGTTAGTAACTGAGTTACCGGCAGTGTTTGTGCTATTATCATTCTTGTCTACGGCAAATGTAAAGTCACCTTTAGTTAACGCGACTTGTAAATGAAGATAATCGGAACTACCTGTTAGTACAGAGTTATCGTCAAAATTATAACTACCTAGCGTTACAGACAAATTTAGATCTTTTTTCATTTCAAATTCACCGGTACCATAAACATAAAAGTCATTTTCTTGATTGGTTCCAGATTTAGAAATTGTATAAGCAAGACCAGCTGTCCAGTTATTCATTGTTGCGTTGACATAAAGCTCTGCAAAATTAGTTGAACCAACTGGATATCGGTAATTAATAAAACCAACATCTAAATCGACTTTCGAAGCAGTAAAACCGTAACCTCCATAAAGATCAAGTTCATACTCACCACCATTTAAACTTGAAGTCCAACCACCAATATAAGCACCCGATGGATGACTCCAGTCAATCCCCCCCGAAACGGCAGCTAAATCATTGGACTGTGTTTGACCACGCCAGACATAATTAGAAGCCACTCCCACATTACCCGTATAATTCCCCGCAAATGCGGCGCTACTGGCCAATAAAGAGACTGCAGCAACAGATGTTGCAAGTATTGTTTGAATTTTCATATTTATTTTCCTGTTATATTATTTTACTTAAAAGAATTTTGCACTATATTGTCAGGTTATGTCTAACCCTATAGTGCACAAGCTATGCCAAGCAATAATAAGCAATTAAAACAATGGCTTAACATCGAGAGAATTAAATTTTGCACTAAAAATGTGCATTTAATCAACTGGCGCTAGCTTATCGCACCAGACTAGTGCGAAAATGGACTAATATCACATTCTGAATTTCATTTAGGATTTATTAATTAGCAATAAACACGATATAATTACTATTAGGAAATGACAGCTATATAAAGGAATAGCCCTGCATGAAAAGCTCATTTATAGAAGACATAACACGGCAAGTAACTGATGCCCTACCAAAAGATTTTCAACTATTGAATAATGACATACGAGAAAATTTACGGGCTACATTACACAGCGTGTTAAATAAAATGGATTTGGTGACAAGAGAGGAATTTGATACTCAAACTGCTGTATTGCAACGTACTCGTGAAAAATTAGAAGCGCTTGAAAAACAAATTCAGGAGATTGAAGGAAAATTAAGTTAACTTAAGATACAAGGAAAGGAATCCATGTCACTTGCCGTTGTTTATTCTCGCGCTGCACTCGGTGTTGAAGCACCCTTAGTTACTGTTGAAGTCGATTTATCCAATGGCTTACCGTGTTTTTCCATTGTTGGATTAGCTGAAACAACCGTTAAAGAAAGTAAAGATCGCGTTCGTAGTGCATTACTTAATTCTGAATTTGATTTTCCTGCAAGACGAATAACTGTTAATTTGGCACCTGCCGATTTACCGAAGGACGGTGGTCGCTTTGATCTTCCTATCGCGATTGGTTTACTGGCATCATCAGGGCAAATACCCGATGCAAATATTAGCAAATACGAGTTCATTGGTGAACTTGCTCTGAGTGGTGAATGTCGATCCGTTCACGGTGTGTTACCCGTTGCGATCCAGGCACGAAATGCCGGTAAAATTTTAGTTGTGTCTGAGCAAAATGCATTTGAAGCAGCCTTAGTCAGTGATTTGGAAGTGTTACCTGCTAAACATTTGTTAGCGGTTTGCGCTCATCTCAGTGGCAGCCAACTGATTGAACCATTTGATTCAAAATTACAACAGCAGTCTACAGATTTAATTGAATATAAATTATGTTTATCTGATGTGCATGCACAACACCATGCAAAACGCGCTTTGGAAATTGCAGCGGCAGGCGGACACAGTTTATTGATGGTAGGCCCACCGGGTACTGGTAAAACGATGTTGGCAAGTCGATTACCCAGTATTATGCCCGATATGACTGAACAAGAAGCATTGGAAACTGCAGCAGTTCGTTCAATTAGTCATTCCAGAGAATTTAAAACCGAGCATTGGCAACAGCGTCCATTTCGAAGCCCGCATCACACAGCATCTGGGGTAGCATTAGTTGGTGGTGGTAGCCAACCGCGACCTGGGGAAATATCACTCGCACATAATGGTGTAATGTTTCTAGATGAATTACCCGAATTCGATCGAAAAGTCCTGGAAGTATTACGCGAACCTTTAGAATCAGGCAGTATTACTATTTCACGTGCAGCTCGACAGGCTGACTTTCCTGCTCGATTTCAGTTAATTGCAGCAATGAACCCTTGCCCTTGTGGTTACCTCGGACATAGCGATAATCGATGTGTTTGTACTTCAGAACAAATTGAGCGTTATCGTTCTAAAATATCAGGACCGCTATTGGATCGTATCGATATGCACATTGAAGTACCCAGTGTCGCCACAAAACTACTTAAAGAAAAATCACAAAACTCTGAACCGAGTAGTAATGATATACGTAAACGCGTTAATCAAGCACGAGCTATTCAACTCAAACGTTCGCCAACAGCAAATAATCAACTCGATATTAAACAAATTACAAAATGGTGTATTTTAAAACCTGACGATTCTAATTTACTGGAAAATGCAATCGAAACATTAGGTTTATCTGCCCGTGCGTATCATCGTATTTTAAAAGTAGCTCGCACTATTGCGGATTTAGATGAACAGGAAAATATAAATACCAAACACATTACTGAAGCAATTGCATATCGAAAATTTGATCGTAAAAAATAAACGGGTTTAACTCTACTATTTACTTACGATAAGCTAAATAACGTTTTGCACTAATATTTTCAGGATCCAGATTCAATAGTTTTCCATAAAGCTCGGTGGCTTTTGCAAAATTTTTATTTTGCTCATAAATTAATGCTTCTTGCTCAATAAAAATAATATCACCCGGGTACAACATTCTCATTTTTTGAACTGCGCTTTGAGCCAAATCAAATTTATGTTGTAATCTTAAAGCAATCATTAAGCGTAAATTTGCATAATAGTTATTGCTGTCTATTCTCAATATTTTATAAGCTGTTAGTTCTACATCATTATATTGTTGTTGAGCCAGTAGAGGTAATAACTTTCCTATTAATGGCTCAACAGCATTAGGCGCTAACTGAGCTGCTTTTTGATAATGTTTTATGCTATTAGCATAATTTCCGGACAAGTAAAAAAGCCAGCCAATTCTTAAATTAATGGTATATAATTTTTTCTTGGTCTTATATATTGGTATTAAAGCTCGAATCGCATCTTTGTAATTTTGGCTTTGCTCATATTGTAATGAATTTTTAAAAGCCTCGCGAAATGACGGCTCAGCCGAATATGCCGGCAAACTAACGAAAAATAAAGCACAAAACAAAATAATTGTTGTTTTCATATTCCCTAATCTCAAAATATAGAGTTTAAATGTAGTGTTATTATATCAAATTTTTTATATTAGATTAAAGTACTAACGCTTTTTTTAGCATTTCTGGATTGTTTCTAAAAAGAATAATTCATACCGCCTAAAAATGAACTTACATTATGAATTTCTTTAGTTAATCCTGACTTACGTTGATTGATTTGAGCGCCGAATTTTAATGAAAAATTCTTACTTAAATTAACTGTTGTTCGAAATCTGGCCTCGCTTTGGTAAATATCATTTAAATTATAAACAACAAAGCCACTACCTGACACAGCAGACCGTTTTTCACCAAACCAACCACCAACTTCGAGCCCCCACCAGGAATTTACTTGCAAATGTGCATTTAAATCCAGGTTAAAATAACTATCAGAATCTGTTGTTGTATTTAGTAATATCGCTTCTCCCTGAACTTGCAAATATAAAACTCCCGGTAAAAATGTGCCGTAATAGTAACGACCAAATCGTGAAGATAATTGCCATACAACCGAGGTATTACTGTAAAGAGTAAAGTAAATGGAGTTACCATAAACATCTTTGCCGTAGTGTAATATTTCCAATATATAGGTTTTTTTATTATTTGATTCTAAATCATCTGACGATGCGTAATGCAGACCTAATCGTAATAATGTTTTTTTAACATTGAATTTCCATATTAGTGAGCTATCTTCTTGTTCAATGAACATATCATTTTTTAATTCCAGATCCGTTTTTTCATAGGCAACTTCAAAGGTATCTCCAGATAAATAGATCCCATTACTGACACTTTCGACTCGATCACTCTCAATATCATAATAGCTGGGAGAACTGTAAATAAATACACCAGCATATGCGGGCATAGTAATAAAACAAAAAAATAAAATTAACCCTATTTTTTTTAAATACATTATTTAGCAACTTCCTGTAATTCTAAACGTTGATTCCCTACCCGAATTAATTCAAATCCAAGATTATTGTGAAGCCGTACTTCGACTTTACTTGATTCATTTGTCTTATTATTTATTTTTAGATAACCGTGTATGACACCTTCGCGTGACCAACTAGCGTGATACTCCAGGCGACCAACTCGATAGTTAATTGCACGCGCAAAATTGATTAAATGACGATGCCAATCACTCACTGCTGCTGCAACTGGAAGTCTATCTTTCCATGTCATTTTTGCCCGGTATAATAATGGTAATCGTGGCAGCGCAGAAAACATTAAAGACAACCAGGGGTCATTACCTTCAAGTCGATAAAAATAGAAACTGTGTTTATTTCGATTAAAAAATAACTTTCCATTTCCTGATTTGAAATCTGAACTAAAATACGTTTCACCGTTATTATCCATACAAACTTTTAATATTATTTTTGTTTCCATCCCCGATTCATCATAGGCGTTATAATGAAATTTTTGTTCAAGAACAAAAGCAGTTTTATATTCCAGACTACGTTCGGCATAAAGAGGCTCGACCTTAGTGCCTTCTTTTGGAAGATTAAATGCCACAAATTCTCGGTTATCCAGATATCCCTGAAAACAAAACGATAAGGTAGCTGCACCAATATGAACACTGGCTTGTGCTTGTACATGAATATGAGGTTGTGGTGAATAACCCGAGTTACCACACAAACCAAGCTTTGTGCCCACCTCTACCCAGTCGCCCTCTGTCACAACAATTGATTCTTTCTTGAAATGTGATAATTCGGCAAACCAACCTTCTGTGGTATCAATAATAACAAGGTTACCCCAGTTATTTTGCGTATCGACATCGCCGGGCATATTATCTGCGATGTTATTAATAACTTTAATTACGCGCCCTGCGCAGGGTGCGCTTACGGGTTTTTTATAGGCATAATACTCTTCAAGATAATGGCCTTCGCCATCGTGCGTCGATCCATTTTTTTCAATTACAAAATCGTATGCGTGTTGCCAATGACCTTGATGAGTCCAATTACCATTAAAACCTTGCCATACCGTCCAGCTACCCGTAAAAGGTAATGTTAACCGTTGTGGACAACCATGGAATCGGTTGAGATTGCACAGATAATCATCGAGAGTTTCTTCTGGTGTTTTACGAATGGCTTGTGCAACCATTGGGAAATTAACCAGTTTTAATACATAAAGAAAAGTCAGGGTAATAATAATAAACGGCATAGTAAAAACAGGAATACCCTGGTTTGACCAGAACGTTTGCACTGCATCCAGTAACACTGTCGATATCGAAACTGCAATAGCAGCGATAATATAACTACGAGGTAATGAGACAAGATAAATACTACCCAATGCCATAGCGATTAATATGAAATTAAAATTATTTATATTTAAAAAAGCCGATTGCATTGCCCCATCTAATAAGCCTGACAAAGTCGCACCCAGGTAAAAACCCATAACTGCCAGCATAAATAAAATGCGTGATACTGATAAAATCACAAGCGCAAGTAATGCACCGGCATAAATATTCGGTGAGAAAAATATAGCACCTAACGATACAAAAAATCCTTCAAGCCAATAGGGTAAAATTAGTGTGTTCGCGTTTAAACTTGTATAACTGCCAACAACATACAGGTTACTATAATTATACGATGCCAAATAGGCTACTGAGCTAATAATAACAAACGGCAAACTGAGGGCTGGTAATTTCAAGTAATATTCAAATAAATGCTCAAGCATAACACTGAGTAAATAACTGAATATTCCGGCAGTAATGATAAAGAATAAACTTAACGGACTTAGTACAAAAAGATAACCAATCGATAAACCAACCAACAATGCGTTATAGGTATAAAAACCGGTGTTTAGAAAACTCTTACTCATGCCAATAAAACGCGCAAATAGATAGGCTGCTGCAACCGACACTATTCCTGAAATACCAACATTTGGATTCATGAATGTGATCACAGCCATCATTACCCCGGCTATGCTACTCTGTAGAAAAAATATTTCGGAGTAACTAAAAAAAAGGGCTCTGAATCGATTAAGTTGAGCTTTCATAGAAGTGGCTTTCATTGTTGCACTGTTAATCCCTGCAAATAATCGAATCGATTATTCTAAACTTTGATTTATTAACTAAATCAAAGATACTATTCCTTAGTAAGTTTTAAACGTTCAGGTAAGCGTTCTCGTTTTAGTAAATCCGTTAGGTCTTCTCGCTCACGAATCACTTCAGGTTCACCCTCTTGCGAAATTAATACAACAGCCGGACGATATTCAATAAACTGCATCCACTGTGTCACACTATATGCACCTACAGGTGAAAAAATTAAACGTGTTCCACGAGGAATTGGTGGCAACATGGAGCCTTCATCAAGAATATCAATATTCATACATAGAGGGCCATTAAGTATTGATGGTTCACCTAAACCAGCTACCTCACGATCGAGCTCAATATTAAATTTGTACCAGGTCGATGTGTAGAGTAGATTTACACCTGCATCTAATACATAACTCTTGCGTCCATCCGGTAGACGTTTTGATGCGTTACTGGTAGTAATCAAATAACCTGCTTCGTCAATTAATCCTCGACCACTTTCAATGTAGATAGTGGGATACTCACCGGGGCGTAGTGCATTATTCAATCCTTCTACTACTTTTTCAGCATAAAGGTCGATACTCGGCACACTAATCTCGGGTGGTAAGTAAACGCCTTTAAGCTGACTTTTTGATGGAAATCCACCACCAATATCATAATATTCTATTTTTACATCGAGCTCTTCTTCTAGAAAATAGGCAAAACCAACCATTTTTTCAATTTGATTTTTATATGCCTCAGGATCCAGAACAAAAGTACCAATGTGGCAATGCAAACCAACCAGGCGTAACTTGCCGCCCATGTTTATTCTTCGCACTGCATCCATAGCCTGACCCGATTCTAAATTAAACCCAAAACGGCTCCACACTGGTTGGATGCCAGCATCAAGACTTAAACGGATACCGACAGGAATTTCTATCCCTAATTCTTCTGCTACTTTTTCTAGATCATCTATTTCATCAAAGTGATCGATGTGAATTTTTGCACCTTCTTGTGCTGCTTTTTTTAACGCCGCTATTGATTTGTTAGGACCATTAAATATAATTTCACTACCAGGCACGCCGAGTTGCCGTGCTTTATCGTATTCCATTTCTGATACAACTTCTGCAATACTGCCTTCCTGATGAAAAATGGCGTTAATCGCATCCAGATAATTGGTTTTATACGACCATCCAAAAACAACGTTAGGATAACGTGTGCTAAATGCTTCTTTAGCTTGTCTAACAGTATGACGAATGTGATTTTCAGAAAACACAAAACACGGTGAACCAAATTCAGCTACTAATGAATCGATACTAACGCCATCGATACTAGTACGCACTTTGCGCGCATAGTGCGGTGATGTGCCATATTTATTCATATTACCATCGTTAAGTTTGGTAATTTGTGGTTTTATGTATGTAGCTGTACTACTCATGCTGATTCTCCTAGTGTGACCATATTTTGAAATTGTTCCAGGTCACATATTTGTTCTCCGGTATAGCGAATAAAAAGTTTGCCTGCAGGATAATGGCTGTCAGTAGTCACTTTATCGCCCAAGGTAAGTTGAACTAGTGCTTGTGGTAAGTTAACCCCCACTCCAGTTGCGAAATATACCCAGGCCGGGAATCGTGGATTAATTTCGATAAGGTTGATAGTGTTACCATCAACCATACACTCTATTTCAAAGGGACCTTGCCAATTGGTGCTATTAACAAATTCTCGGGTTCGAGCCAACAACTCATCATGCAATACTGTTACGCCTGTCCATACTTTACCTAATTGTGTGGTGCTCATTTTTTTCATTGCAACCAGTCCAACTGTATTACCGTTGCCATCACCGACACCGATAACACTCATTTCATCACCCTTAACCATTTGCTGTACGATTACTGGATAACCCCACTGAGCGATAATACTACTAAAGTGTCCCATCGCTTCATCCATGGTATAAGCTGCATGAGCGTTATAAAGTGCACCTTTAACCATAATTGGTAAACCAATTTCAGCTATTGCCTTACCAAGTTCATCGTAACTATAAACCGTGGCTTGCTTTGGTGCTGTAAAGCCTGTTTGTTTTGCTATAATGTCGAGTTGATCTTTACCGCGTAATTTAAACTGAGCATCGGTTGGTAGAAATGTCGCAATGCCATGGCTAGCAAGTTCATCCTGACTCTTAATATAAAAAGGCAACTCACTGTCTAATGTTGGGATAACAACATCAAGACCAAACTGCTGCTTTATGTAGAGTAATCGCTGCACCAATGCTTCGTGCCCAGCAGATGGATATGGGATTAAATAAGATTGATCCACAATACCGTCCATATAAATACCGGGTTCCATAGCATCATATGCCAAACCCGCTATTTTAATATCGATATCCGATTGCTCTTTCAAGCTTCGCGCTACACCAATTCCGGGAGCAGGATTATCACAGGCATTAATACCTGTAACCCCTATGAAGAGTTGTTTCATATTGAATCTCGTAATTACATTAAGCGGGTAAACCGCAATTGATCGACAAAATCACGGACATCACTGTGTGCATCATTGAGCTTTATATTATAAGTTTCGACTAAGGATTCGGCTATATCTTCCTTAGATGATCCTTTTGCTAGTGATTTAATGATTATTCCACCGCTACTATTAACCGTAAAACTTTCACCAGTTTGAGGATCGAAAACAAAACCTTCTTCATTGATCGCTAATCGTGATAAACGTGTATGGGGTAAACTTTCTGAGTTACTCATTGCTAAAACCTCATTCCATTGAATAATGTTAAATATTGATCAATTATACAGTGGTAGAGCTGAAATGTGGGAAATTTACTTACGCTAAATTGTTACATTATTTTACTATATTTTTCTAATTTTAAAACCATATTATTTTCAGGGATTTAAATAGAAGATATAATTGTACAATTAATATACAGTTAAAAATGTAATCATTATGCCGATTTTTTCGAGACTTTTAATCACAAACCATGTCAAAAATAGCTTCTCCAGCTGCATCAATATTTAATATTCAATATGTTACTTGTGACCTTTAAATTTTAGAAATTCAAAATACTATAGTGATCA
>CAYOHQ010000079.1:0-11061 GCA_964403805.1 uncultured Thioalkalispiraceae bacterium
ATAACAAAAAAGAGTACTGCGGCAACGAAAGTACCTAATAGTTTTCGTAATCTAATTAGTGTTGCATCACCAATTTCTCTACCAGCTCCATTGTAAGCGAATAGTGTTACAAGGATAAAAATGGCAAGCCCAAAAGAGAACGACATAATAATAAACATGGGAGCCATTATAGCTGCATCATATGCTTGACGAGCTACTAAAAAACCAAAAATAGAACCAGTACCTGTAGTTAAGACTAAACGCCAGATAAAAGCAGCAAAACCGGCATAACGACTGTATTGATTCATTTTTCGTTCTAACATGAACCACAAATAGATAATAGTTACCGCGAAAAAGCCATTATATAAAATTTGATTCCAGGCAAAAATAGATTTTAAGTTATATTCAGTCATAGCAACAATTAATCTGTCGGGGCGGCCTAGATCTAAAACTAAAACCATTAATCCACCAGCTAATAAAGCAATAGCCGTTACCACAGATAATGGTGCCAGTGGTTTATACGCTTTTTTACCAAATACAGAAGAAATAGATGCAACATTAAGTGCCCCCGATGCAGCAACAATTAAGAATACTGCAAATACATGCGGTGTACCCCAGACAATTTGATTTGTCATCCCGGTAACCCAATGACCATTGTGCTCCATGTAGTAGGTTGCTGCTAAGCCAGCAGTAGCTAATAAACCAAGGAAGCCAAATAAAGCATAAAAGCCAAAGCTTCGTCCTTCAATTTCTGTAAAATTCAAATTCTTTTTCATTATTGTTATCGCTTATATTCCTTGATAGAAAACACCTTGGTTTAAACCAAGATCGGCTCGAATCTGAGTGCCACCGTGTTCTTTTAATGATTTAGAAATGTCACTGTTTGGATCATTTAAATCGCCAAATAACATTGCATTGTGATTTTTTTGATTACAGGCTTCAACACAGGCAGGTGTTCCATCTGTATCCACTTTATGCACACACAATGTACAACTTTCAACTGTACCTTTACCACGTGGTGCATAAGGTTTTTGATCTTGAATCACTTCATGTATAAATGAGCGTGCTTTGTAGGGGCAAGCCATCATGCAGTAACGACAACCGATACACAAATGTTTATCGACCAGGACAATTCCGTCAGCACGTTTGAATGATGCAGCCGTAGGGCAGACATCAACGCAAGGTGCGGTCTCGCAATGTTGGCACATGATAGGTAATTCAGTAACGTGTTGTGTGGCTTTATCTTTAACTGTGACTTTACGTATGTATTGTGCATCAGTTAAAGGGCGGTCATTTCCAGTTAATCCAAATTCAGTATTACAGGCAGTAACACAATCGGTACAACCTGAACCACATTTATTAGTATCAATTAACATACCCCAACGTTTTTTATCTGTTACAACTTGATCTGCAGGTTTTGCCTGTGCTGTTTCTGTTAGTAATACACCAGGTGCAATCATTAATCCTGCAACAGCAGTAGTAGAGGTAGATAAAAACCGTCGACGATAATGATCGATTTGATTATTGTTATTATTAGTATTGCTCATTATCGGGTTCCTACAGTGCTATCAGAATCAGGAGAAGCAGAAATTGCAACAAATTGATGAGTAGTCAAATTTATACTTTCATTTTTTGCGGAATAGGGATTGGTTGTTGGTTGATCGTTATGACACTGGAAACAATCAATGCTAACTGCTGTATAGGTATGGCAGCTATTACAAAAATGTTTATTACTCGACACTCTAATTTCCTGTCCTTTTGGTTTAGCAGGGACATGACAATTAACGCATTCAGTTAAACTAAATTGCTTTGTTCGAATTCCTTCATGAACAGTTTCGTCTCGTTGATGTAAAATATGTTCCATATGATTACGACGCATTTCAGCGACAGGTAAAACACACTTATCTTTACCTGCACTTTTAGTCGCTTTAGGTATCACCAGTCCTTTGTTTTCTGTAGAAAGAGCAGAAAATGAGACTGTCATTAAGGACAGTAAAACTACTGTCCTTAATAGTGCTGTAACAATTTTTGACTGAATTTGCATTATTATAAATTCCGCTTTATTTATTCGCCCATTGCCATGTCAATATAACCAGTAGGACATACGTCTGCACAGATATGACAACCAACACATTTGTTATAGTCAGTATCAACATAACGGCCTAATGTATTTTCGCCTTTCTTGACACGGAAAATAGCATCTTGAGGACAGTAGATAACACAGTTGTCACATTCAAAACACATTCCACAACTCATGCAACGATTCGCTTCTTCAACAGCCTGTTCTTTTGCAAGACCATCCATACGTTCGTTAAAGTTACCGATAACTTCTGCTGAATCTACAGGTTTGTCATGTCTTTTTACACGATCTGTATATTCAAAGTGACCTAAGAATAACTTATCAACAGGGATAATTTCATGGGCTGAACGATCTTCGTAGTTATGAACTGCAAAATCACTTGTATCAGTGCCAAGAGTCGCCGTATGGTCGAATTTTTCTTCAGGATAGACACCAGCTTCTTGCATTTTACCTAACATGTTAAATACATGTTTATCCACTTTAGGACGTTTCTTTAATTCTTCATTTTTAAAATAATGATGAATGCTTTCAACAGCAATAGCTGCTTGACCAATAGCCGTTGTTAAAAGGTGAGGACGAACGATATCACCACAGACAAAGTGTCCAGGTTTACCCGGCATCTGATAATGTTGATCGGCATCCATTAAGCCTTTGTCATTACCGAAATCTTCAAAACCAGTCATTTCACCTGTTTGACCGATAGCCGAGACAATTAAGTCAGCCGGAATATCATATTCAGAGCCTTCGATTACAGTTTTACCATCATCTTCAAGCTTAACAACGCGTAATGCAGTTGCTCGGCCATCATCACCAACAACGATAGAAACTGGACTTAAACAACCTTGAACTGAAACACCTTCGCGAAGTGCATCTGTAATTTCATGTTCTGCAGCATTCATTTTTTCTACAGGAGAACGACTCATTAGAATTACGTTTGCACCTTCGCGAACAGCAGAAGAGGCAACATCATGAGCAGTATGTCCTAAAACAATATTTTCTGGACGATCTTTTTCATTGATACTATTGACGTGACCTAGACGACGCGCAACGGATGCCACATCGATAGATGTATCACCACCACCAATAACAACTACTTTTTCAGTTGCGACTGTTAAACGACCTTCGTTAAAGGCTGATAAAAATGCAACTCCACTAATACAGTTTGCTGCTTTTTCAAAACCATCAATCGGAAGACCACGACCACTTTGAGCTCCAATTGCCCACAATACTGCATCATATTCTTTTTCAATGTCAGCTAAAGCAACATCAACACCAACTTTAGTTTCCATTTTAAGCTCAACACCCATATCGATGATACGGTTGATTTCACCATCAAGAACATCACGAGGTGTACGATAGCCGGGGATACCATAACGCATCATGCCACCAAGGTGTTTACGATCATCAAAGACAGTAGCGTCATGACCGACAAGTAATAATTGATATGCAGCAGCTAAACCAGCTGGGCCACCACCAATGATGGCAACTTTTTTACCGGATTTTTTTTCTGCAGCAGCAAATGTATGACCAGCTTCTAGTGCAGAATCACCAATAAATTGTTCTACTGAATTAATACCAACATGATCTTCAACTTCGTTCCGATTACATCCATCTTCACATGGAGCAGGACAAACACGACCCATAATTGATGGGAAAGGATTAGAAGCAGTTGATCGACGGAAAGCATATTCTTCCATAGTCATGTCACCGGATGGTTTTTCAATTCCATTGACGATTTGTAACCAGCCACGAATATCTTCACCTGAAGGACAACTTCCTTGACAAGGAGGAGTACGATTTACATAGGTAGGACATTTATAAGTCGTATCCTCTTTAAAAATCATGTCTTGCCAATTATCCCATGTATCATCGCCTTCTTCGTAACGACGGTAATTTAGGTTTTTATCTTGCATATCTTTAGAAGATGTTGACATGCTGCTTCTCCTGTTATTAATTCAAAATTGTGTTTGTTAAAATTTTTTTGTAGGTGACTTTGTAATATTTTACTCAGTCGCACCTTTCAAAATAATTGCGTTACTTACTAATTGATGAACACTGACAATTTGGTCCATGGTCATACCATAATAAGGTAATACTTTCGTAAACTGACTTTTACAAATGGCGCAAATTGCAGCCATATGAGTTACGCCTTCTTCTTTGACTACTTTTTCCAAAGCTGACATTCGAGGTAGGGCGCCTTTAACTCGAATTTCCATCAAGTCATCAGTTAATAATCCGCCGCCACCGCCGCAACAAAACGTGCCTTCTCCGATAGTTGTAGAATCCATATCGACAAAATTATTACAGACAGCTTTAATTACATTACGTGGAATAGTGAACTGGCCACCAGGCTCAGTGCCCATTCTTGAACCACGAGCAACATTACATGAATCATGATATGTCAGCGTCATGTGGTCATTTTCTTCTTTATTAAATTTGAGTTTACCTTCTTTAATTAATCCGTCAGTTAACTCACAGATATGTTGAGGCACTGGGTAATTAGGATCAAGGAAATCAAATGGACCTGCAAGGGTGTTTAAGAATGAATAGGCAACACGCCAGGCATGGCCGCACTCACCAAATACAATTCGCTTAACACCAAGTTCAATTGCCGCCTCACGAATTCGCATGGCTACATTTTGCATGTTTTCATAACTACCAATAAACATACCAAAGTTTGCAGCTTCACTGGCATGTGAACTAACAGTCCAAGATAAACCGGCTTCGTGAAATACTTTGGCATATCCAATTAAGCCATCAACATGCGGTTCTGCAAAGAAATCTGCTGAAGGGGTGACTAATAAAATATCAGCACCTTTTTGATCTAATGGGAATTTAACTTTCACACCAGTTTCTTCTTCAACTTCTTCTTCAAGACCTTCTAATGTATCTGCTAGTGCAGGTTCAGGCAACCCGAGGTTATTACCAATTTTGAATACTTTAGCAATGATTTCATTACAATATTTTTGACCTTCACCAATGGTAGCTAAGATTTCTCTACCGGCCATTGAAATTTCGGCCGTATCGATTCCATAAGGACAATAAACTGAACAACGGCGACATTGTGAACATTGGTGAAAATAAGCATACCAGTCATCAATGACGTCTTTTGTTAATTCGGCAGCACCAACAAAACCAGGCATACCTAATTTACCGAAGATTTTTCCAGCTGGAGTATAATAACGGCGATAAATTTTTCGTAATAAATCTTGACGTGCAACAGGCATATTTTTAGGGTCAGATGTTCCTAAGAAATAATGACATTTGTCTGTACATGCACCGCACTTAACACAAGAATCCAGAAATACGGCTAATGAACGATACTTATTCGTAAGTTCGCCAAGCTTATCAATTGCAACTTCTTTCCAGTCATCAATGAGTTCTCCAGGATAACCTAGAGGTTCCTGAAATTTTGGTTTTGCAATATAGGGTGAACTGTGCGCCATAGTTCCTTCTTTAACGGAAGGGACTTCTAAATAGTCTGTTATTTTTGGTGTTTCAAAATCTGCCACTTTTGAATCCTCTGAATTCACTCGGCCTACGTTACATAGGCATAAAATTAATTTGGTGCTTTAGCTTTATTTTTTTCTGCTTCAAGTCCTAGCGCCCATTTCGACACATGGCGTTTTTCACGAGAGTTATCTACTTGATTTCTGGTAGGGCTAAAGAAAACACCAGGTGCATGTAGTAATTTACTAAATGCAAAAATTAACATTAATGTTGCTATTAAACTTAGATGTACAATAAGAATTGTATCTCCAGCGAAGCCAGTGGGTAATGAATTTTCAAAGTTAAAAGTCATTAATCCTCTAAAAAAATCTTTTACCGCTACAATATCAGTATTCCAGATAAACTTCATTGCTACACCTGAACCAGCGATACTGATTAATAGTAATAGCATGAAAATATCAGAAGGAGATGTAATGTAGCGAACGCGATCAACTAATATTCGACGGGCAAGCAAGCCAAGTAAACCGGCTAACATTGCATAGGAGGCATAGACTCCAAAGGGTTGCATTAAATCGACCCATAACCAAACTGGATCAGTGAAATATCGAAAGTGGCGTAATAACACGAGTAACATGCCTAAATGAAACAGGATACCAAAAAGCCATATCCACTTATTTGATTTAAACAAACTTTCAAAGAATGTAACTTCACAAAACATTCTAAAAACAACACCAGTACGTGTAGTAGGCGCAGGAGTTGTAGGAATTTTTAAGGGTGCAGGAATACTTGCGTAACGTTTAATTTTATACGCTAAACCGAGTAATAACACGGCGGTAGCAGCATAAAACAAGATTGCAAAAAAAACACTCACAGATGACATAAAACTATCCCTATTGCTTACAACTTAATGTAAGTATAAAAACTGGAGGCAGTTAGTTTAAAGTAACTTGCCTCCAGATAACGTCTAATTATTATTATACGCAACCAGTTGGTTTTGGAAGACCAGCATATTTACATGCTTGTTTACCAGGACCATAAGGAAACAATTCATATAAATATTTACTGTTACCTTTATCTTTACCTAATTTTTTACCAATTGCTTTTGTTAAAACACGAACAGCTGGTGCAATTTGATATTCTTCATAATATTCACGTAAGAAGTTAATTACTTCCCAGTGGCTATCACTTAATTCACAGTCATCGATTTTAGCCATAACTGTTGCACAATCAGGTTCCCATTCGTCACGATTTTCCAAGTAACCTTCTTCATCTGTTTCCAGTGATTTACCATTTACTTCAATTGCCATGGTGCTCTCTCCTAAGTTAAGAGTTTATATTTAAATTAAAATTACAACCAAGACTGAAGGTTGTCGTTTTCAACTACAAGGTTTACAAAACCGGCATAGTCTACAACTTTAATACCATCAATCATTTTATCTTCAGTTACGCCTCGAGCCTTTAAATCAGGTCCGAGTGCATAAAAGCTGGTTTCCTTCATTGAATTGCTTACATCATTACTGCAAGCAGAACCCTTCATTGCACCATAAACACCATCTTCAGTTAACAAAACAGAACTTCCTGCTATCGCTAAACGAATACACGCTTTAAGTGAGTCTCCATCAAAAGGGGATTTGTTTACTATATGTAACATTGCCATACTTAAATCCTTCTCTAAAAGCTACAAACGACGTTTTGTTCGTCGAAAATTTTTGCAAGTTCTGCAGATGAAACAACTTTAATTGAATCTTTCTCAGCCCAATCATCGTCTTCATCTTCATATTTAAGCGGCATGATATCGTCAAGAGTAAGGCCACGTTCTTCCAAAGACTCTTTCTCAATATACAATTTATTAATATCGTAATCACCCAATGCTTTATACGTTGGTGAGAAATTTTTTGTCCCAAGTTCTGCGGTATCTTGATTTGTTAATAATTGATATACACCATCACCCACAAACGCAAGACTGACATCTTGATCAAATGCTGCACTGATCAAAACAACTTCTAATGATTCCCAAGCGTAAATTGTACCGTGAGGTGCTTTACGATTAACAAACATGAATTTTTTAATTGCTGGCATCATAAACTCCTGTTAATCACCAAATACAACCAGACGATCACATTCGATGCCTGCTTCTACTAATTGACCTAAACCTGAAATACGGAAACCATCTGCAATATTATTACCGTCTTTCTTGTTACGTTGTGCTTCACCTTCATCCACTATGCCGCGCCGTTGTGCTGCAGCAACACAAACGACTAAATCCAGTTTGTGTTTTTCTGCAAGTTCAGACCAACCAGCAACAATATTACGATCGTCTTGTGGTGGAGTAGTGTAACGAGTACCGTTATTTACACCGTCATGATAAAAGAACACACGAAAGATTTCGTGGCCAGCCTCTAACGCAGCAACACAAAAATTGTATGCTGAATTAGAAGCTTCATGCGTGTAGGGTCCTTCATTGATTTGAATGCCTAACTTCATTTCTACGCCCCTAAATTAAAAGCGAATATGAGTAGAAGCGTTCAAGCTGCTTCGTGCACCACGCCAGTTATCAATATGATACTTGGTGAATGGTAAGTCAGTTAATTCAAAGAAACGAGGCCAACCGATACGGTCAATCCAGTCGTTAATTCGTTCCCAATCTTTAGCATCTTCTTTGTAAGTTGCTAAGATATTTTTAACGATAGCGGTAGCTTCAGGCCATCTTGGTGGATTGTTAGGAATACCAGCAGCAACTAATTTTTGGAAACTAGGTTTGCTTCGTGCATTAGAGTGATTACCACCAACCCAGATTGCTAATTTTGAATGCTCAGCATCGTTAATTTGCATTGGAGGGCAAGGAGGGAAACACGCACCACAACAAATACATTTCTTTTCATCAACTTCTAAAGAAGGCTTACCATTAACCATTGCAGGTCGAATCGCAGCTACCGGACAACGTGCAACAACTGTTGGACGTTCACAAGCATTTGCAACTAAGTCATGATTAATTCTTGGAGGCTTAGTGTGTTGAACATTAATAGCGATATCGCCTTGTCCACCACAGTTAATTTGACAACAAGAAGTCGTGATATGAACACGGTTAGGCATGTTGCATTCTTGGAATTCAGTTATTAACTCATCCATCATTGCTTTAACAACGCCTGATGCATCAGTACCAGGGATATCACAATGTAACCAACCTTGTGTATGAGACATCATAGCAACAGAGTTTTTAGTACCACCAACCATGAAGCCAGCTTCTTTAATGGCATCAACTAAAGGCTGTAATTTCGCTTCGTCTGTAATCATGTATTCAACATTAGAGCGAATTGTGAAACGGACATAACCATCAGCAAACTTATCGCCGATGTCACATAGTTTACGTAATGTGTAAATATCTAAAATACGTTGTGTAGCACACTTAACTGTCCACAATTTGTCATTGTTTTTTGATACGTGTAATAAAACACCTGGCATTGGATCTTCATGATACTTCCACATACCAAAGTTCTTACGCATTGTTGGGTGCATATACTGGAATCCATCTGGACAACCAGACTCAATAGGCGAGCGCATTTCAACTTGAGCCATTTAAAATCTCCTAAATACTTTTAAATTTAATTCGTTTCGTGTTTTGTTGCTATAAAGTAATCTTACGATTAACTAGCAGCTTCTAATTTATTGTTGAACCAGGCTTCAGCTTCTTCATCCCATCCATCCATACGAATGTAAGAGCTTTGACGAGGGCTGCCAATCATATTTGGATTAACATCAACACCAACACCTTCAAGGAAGTTTACTAAACCGATACGTTCAATCATTTCACCAGTCCGTTCGTGCTCAAGACCATTTTCAGCCCAGAAATCAATAATTTCTTCAGCTAATTCAACGATTTTTTCGTAATCTTCGTCTGATTCCATTTTCCAGAAAGGAACAACAACAGTACCCATCATGTCACCAATCTTAAGTGTACGTTTACCACCAATAAGAATAGTCACACCACGATCTTCACCAGGTGATAAGGCTTTAGTCATTACATTCAAGCAATGCATGCATCGAACACAGTTACGGTTATCAACAGTTAATTCATCACTATCAGAAAGAGTCATACAATCAGTAGGGCAACGTGAAGTAACATTATCAATAACATATTGACGACCTTTTTTAGCAACGAAGTTTTTCACTTCAGCCTGGTCAATCACCATGTCATCACGCCATGTACCAATCACAGCAAAATCAGAACGTTCAATTGCATTTTGGCAATCGTTTGGACATCCTGAGATTTTAAATTTGAATTTATAAGGAAGAGCAGGACGATGAACGTCATCGGTGAAATTGTTAACTAATAAACGTTGTAGTTTATGTTCGTTAGCACAAGATTGTTCACAACGTGCAGCACCAACACAAGACATTGCAGTACGAACACAAGGTCCAGCACCACCAAGATCCCAACCGTAATCATTAATTTCATCGAAGAAATGTTGTACATTTTCAGTGTCAGTACCAATAAACATGATGTTACCAGTTTGACCATGGAAAGTTACCAGACCAGAACCGTATTTTTCCCAGCTATCGCCAAGCTGACGTAACATGTCAGTTGTATAGTAGTTACCTGGAGTAGGTTGAACACGTAATGTGTGAAATTCTTTAGAAGCAACAAATGCATCAGCAACTTCAGAGAAACGTGGAATAATACCACCACCATAACCAAACACACTCACGGTACCGCCTTTCCAATACCCTTTACGTGTTTCATAGGAATGTTCTAATTGACCCAAAAGTGAATTAGCCATTTCATTAATTCGTTTTTCCGGGTGATCATCACGTAATCGTTTGAAACCAGAAATAAAACTAGGCCATGGGCCTTTTTCTAATTCATCTAACATTGGCGTATCAAATTGTTTGGCCATTTTTTTCTCCTTAGGTGGCTGGAGCTGTTCCAGTCCTGCCGGCATTAAAAGTAAATGTACTAACAAATTTAAAGTATTTTAAATTTGTTAAAGTTTCTCTTTTTTACAACGTCTTGGAAAGACAATTAAGTTGTACTTTCCTGAATTCGAAGGATTTTAGGTCGCGAAACCCTGATTGAGAACCGTACCAAAGGGGGATAGCTGCTTATTATTCTATCCCAAAAGGGATAGGTGTATTTTTGATATTGAAATAATTTATTCGGATATTAATGAAATATTTCAAATAAATAATATAAAAAACATAGTATTACAATGGAAACCTAAAATACTTTCGATGATATCCTTAAATCGTTATTTAGCTCTATTCAAATATCAGGAATAATTTCATTTTTACCAGTATTGATGAATATTATTAATAATTTAGTAATATACTAATTCTTAAACCTTAATTTTTATAGAACAATTACATGAAGAACCAGAATATTCATTCCCGAACGCCATGGTATTTTGTATCAGCATTATGAATCAGAATAAATTAAATAACAGTTCCCATTTTGATTTATCAAATGATTCAGCCTATCGAATTTGGCGTGATAAAAAACTGTCCTATTATCCAGCATCAGTACAAAACATACTGGTTAGTATAGATGATATTAA
>CAYOHQ010000080.1:0-10997 GCA_964403805.1 uncultured Thioalkalispiraceae bacterium
TGTAATTGTTTACGCTCAGGTAACATATAACGGTAAACCAGATACGATTTTTTTAGATGTGATTTAATTATTTTTGGATAGTTATCACCTAAATGTGAATACGAATAGTATATACGCTCGATATTGTTGGTATTAACATCATTAGAATTTAATGTTATAACATCCTTGGCATTCAACCATGTGATAATAATATCGGGTTTATTAATTTTAATAATTTGCTTCCATTTTTTAGTGGTTAAGCTCGATTTTCCGATTACGATGTGTTGGTTTATTTTTAGATTGTCTTTTAATAAATTTTCTTTTAGTGTTTTAGCCGCCGCATTACTTTTAGCATTGATTCGATAGACTTGTAGGATTTTTTTCTTATTAAAATTCTTAAGTTTCTTGATATGTGATGCAATTGATTTTGCATCGTAAGTTATGCCACCCGAGAAGTAAAAGTTATAGACATTATCTTGTGATAAATTCGGGAGCTCTGTTGTCGGAAATAAGCACGGTAGTTCAGTTTTATTGCAAAACTGGTTAATCACTTTCCATGGCTGATTACTAATGCCATTTACTACTGCGAATACATTTTGTTTGTTATAGAAATCTTGAAGTTGTTTCTCCCAACTTGATGCTTGTCCTGTTAGTTTCCATGGATGTAATACCAGGGTTCTATAGGATTCATATTCCCATTTCTTATGCCAGGGTGAATTAGAGGCTCGTCGTTGTTCTTTTCGAGTTTTGGCGTTTACATCTCTAATGTAAATAGTTAATAAATTCAGTAAGGTTTTTTGTGATTTTTGAGAAACATCAGAAGAATATATTGTGGCAATGTGAATTTCATTTTCAGTTATGCCGGGCTCTGATTTTAGTGTCAATGATTTTAGGTATTTAACGACGGTATCCGCTTCTGAAGAATTTAATTTATAACGCGGCATTAAGGAATCAAGAATACGTTTATCCGATCCGGTACCATCTGTTATGGCTTTTTTCAGTGTTTCATCAGTATAGGCTGGGCGGGCACCTCTACCTTTGGTTCGATGTTTGTTCCACTGTTGGTAGGATTTATTTCGTTCTTTATAGAGGATATCGCCGAGTATTGGTGATATTCGTAAATCGCCTTCGATTGATCCAAAACCACTTCGACGATGACAGCGGATACAACTAGCTTGTACACCGGTTAGCTCAATACCACCGGCACCAACACCTGTAAGGGGGTTTCCATTTGGTAATAGGCCTTGTTGGTAGATTTTCTTACCGATACTTATTTTGTCTTGAGCTACTAATGGGCTTGAATATATAGCAATAAAAAATAAACTGCTAAGAATAAAATAATGAGAACAGAATTTTAACATGAGTTTAATTTGAGCTGGCTTTGTTAATTTCATTAATTATCACAGAGGCACTAACAAAACCTTTTAAGCGTATCCAGGGTGTATCTTTATTTATTCGAATAAATGTATAGGGTAAATGGTTCATTTTATTACCGCGATAATTTTCAAATATGTCTTCAATGCGCCGCATGTCTGTTTTGCTTCCGGTAAAAAAATGCCAACGGTCGCCAGCACTGAATTTTTTAGCATATTTTTTTAGTCGAGCCGGTGTGTCACGTTCAGGATCAATTGAAAAGGATATTAAGTTCAGGTCTTTTACTTTTATTTCATCAAATCTTTTTTGTACTTGCGAAAATGTTGATGACAGAATAGGGCAAATTGCTGTACAGCTGGTAAATATAAAATTAATAACAACTGGCCCCTTGTTTAACTGGCTAAGTAAACTCACCGAGGCATTTTCGGTATTGGACATTTTGATATCAGATAGCGTTATTTGAGGGTAAGAAATCGAGAATGATTTTTTTTGTGGAACTTTATGATGATCGTGTTCGCCAGCAAAACTGGTTTGAATACTTAATATCATCAGAATAAATCCGAAAATTGGTCGAGGGTTAGTAGTAAATAAGATTTTTTGTAACATGGTTAATCCGGTAAATAATTCGATTTCGTGTCATATGTGGGGCATTATACTGTGCTATAGACTTGGTATAAAGTGACTCTAAAACTATTTTATCATATTCCTCTTATAGTCTTTAAAATAGTATTTCCTTAACGCTCCGGATCATTTATTCTATATGTATATAGTATCTGGTTATGCAAAAAGAAAATATTAGCATGTTCTAATGTATAATTTAGATAATATCGATTAAACCAACTAAATAATGATAAATGAATATTTTTGATATATCACAATCAACTGACGATAAAATCTTGGGCAACGTTGACTCTGAACAGATCTACATGCGTCGACTGCGAGAATTTTCAAAAGACACTTTTTTAGAACATGAAAATAGAACCTCGGTTGTTGAGCGAGCAATTAATTTTATCGCAGAGGTTTTACCTGTTAGCTATGTTATGGTTGGTGAAGTTATTAAAGATGCTGAAGAAAGTAGCATTATTGGTACTTACGGATTACCACCTGAAACTGAAAATATTTTTGATCAACGTGCAATAATTATGTCGCTGTTATGTCGCGATATTATTTCATTCACCGAATCAAATGAAACAGATCGGGAAATGGCATCAACCTTAATTGGTGGACACCCGGTCGTTAGTGGTATTAGCGTTCCGATTTCAATCGAAGGTGGTGGTTCGGGTGTTTTAGCGGTTTATTCAGAAACTGATCGGGAATTTAATGACCCTAAAATAGCATTTTTAAATGCAATGGCAAATGTAATATCGATTTCGTTAATGAAACCGAATATGCATCCGATTGTTGCACAACATACAAAAAGTATTTTCCAGGCCAAAAAAGAATGGGAAAGTACCATAGATGTAATGCCGCAATTGGTGATTGTGTTGGATAAATATTCCAGTGTTGTTCGTGTAAATCGGACAATAGATACCTGGGGCTTAGGAACCGTTAATTCGCATTTAGGCAGGAGCGTTGAAGAAGTTATTAAACCACTGGTAACGGGAGTTACTAAAAATTATAAAATAGATTGGGCTCATATCTGGAAAGGCCTGCAAAAAGATTCTTTTTTAGAGTGGGAAAGCAGCCCGGGAAGTAATAATAAATCACTACGTTTTTCACTTCGCCGGTTATTAGAAGATGAGAAAAAATTTAATACTCGAAATTGTTTTGCTGTGTTAGTAGTTGATGATATCACCGAACAGAAAACAGCAGAACAAACTTTAAAAAAATACACTAATGAATTAGAGAAAAAAATCCGTCGACGTACCAACCAATTACGTTTGGCAAACAATGAACTTCGACGCGAGCTAGAAGACCACACTCTGAATAAAACGGCATTAATGGAATCGGAAGAACGTTATAACCTATTATTGCAATCTTCTTTAGCTGGTATCTGCACCATTAAAAATGGCAAAATCGATTACTGTAATGATCGCTTTGCCTATATATTTGATTACCGAAAAACACACCTAATTGATCGAAGTCTTGATGAATTCATTTATCCTGAAGACATGGACTCGTTAAACACATTTATTGATAATATTTTAAATATTGCACCTATGCAGCAACCTGTGGTTGTTAAGGGTGTTCGTCGCAATGGTGAGCATGTTTGGATTGAAATAAAACTAAATCTTATTAATTTGGTTTCAGAGCAAACACTGCTTGTTAATATAATTGATATAACCGAACAAAAGAATACAGAATTAACGTTACGCGATTCGGAAAGTAGATTGCATGTGTTATCCAGCCAATTGATTAATGCTCAAGAAAATGAACGCAAACGTTTAGCCTATGAGCTGCATGATGGAATTGGACAGTGGTTGAGTGCGATTAAATTTAAAATTGAAAATGTAATCGATGTTAATAAAGCGAGTTTAGATTCAACCGGCATGGATGAATTGAATGATGTTATAGGAACAATTCGAGAAACAATCGAGGAAACGCGTAGAATTTCCAGCGATCTACGACCTTCAATGCTTGATGATTTAGGTATTTTAACGACGATTAACTGGTTTATTCGTAAGTTCGAAAGCACCTATAAATCAATAACTGTTACAAAATTAATTAATATTGACGAAGATGATATAACGGATTATCGTAAAGTTGTTATCTATCGCGTCATGCAAGAAGCGATGAATAATGTTGCAAAGCATTCTAATGCTAAAACCATCGAAATTTCTTTAGAAAAAGACAGTCACAATATTTATTTTAATATTGTTGATAATGGCACAGGCTTTGATTTTAATGACAGCAGTATGATTAATCAGACTGATGGTTCTGGCACTGGTTTAAACAGTATGCGTGAGCGAGCTGAGTTAACCGGGGGAGAGTTCAAGATAATATCGAAAATACCGGGTGGCACGTCGATTAAAATTGTTTGGCCTATTTAGAAAATTTTAAAAATTAACTAAACCGTTTTCCATTGCATAGCTGGTAATACTGCCCGCATCATGTAAATCCAGTTTTTTCATCATATTGGCGCGATGTTTTTCAACAGTCTTTGGACTAATCGACAAATATTTAGCGATATCTTTATTCTTATACGATTCGGCAATCAATTTTAAAACTTCTCGTTCTCTTTGAGTTAGTTTTTCCCACGATGGTGTGACACTATCTCTATTTTTATTATCAAGATAACCATTAACAATATTACAGGCTATACTGGGGCTGATGAATGTTTTACCCGATAAAATTTGTCGTATCGCAAACATTAATTCATCACGGCCATCATCCTTTAAAACGTAGCCATTCGCGCCTGCTTTTAACGCAGTATGAATGTATTCTTCTGATTTATGTACCGTTAGTACTAAAATTTTAGTATTAGGTAGTCGTCGTTTAATATTTCGAATGCATTCTGTGCCATTGGTTTTTGGCATGGATAAATCAGATAAAACCAAGTCCGGTTTGAGTTCAATGGCCTGAGAAACTGCCTGGCGACCATCTTCGGCTTCACCAATTACTGTGAAATCGTCTTGCGCATCAAGTAGTGCACGAATCCCTGCTCTTAAAATTGCATGATCATCGACGATGAGAATAGTTGTATTTTTATTAAACATAATAGTTTTTACCTACCTTGGTACTTAAACTGTTTTAAAAATCAACGGAGGGATGGAGCTGATTTTCTAACATAAAAGATCGTTTACTGAGCAACTCCTGATCTAATATAAATAAATTAAACCTGAGGGTAGGGAATGACAGTAATTGTTTTATACTTTGTTGAGAGTAGATTACCTAATTAAATGTACTGTGTAAACATTTTTAGCTTAAGTTTTTCTTAAGCTTTATAGCGCATAATTTAACGACTATTTGTCCAAATGGTTAATATTTGTTGCTTGTATTTGATTGCTGCTATAGGAAAAATTGGTTTTATTACTATAATCTTATTCATCGATTCAAGCGAAATGAAGTACTGTTTAGATTAAATATAATACGATCTTAAGGATTTGTTATATTTAATACAATAAAGTTAGTACTCAATAACTATGTAACATGCGTTATATGTTGTGTAGGGTATTACCTACCATCGATCTACTGTATTGACCCTAGTGGAAAACCCTGAATAATACTGTAGCTTTATGTTAATAATTTCTAAGTGGTTACAGGGAAGTAAATAGTCTCTAGAAAGGATTTAATTAAGGTTTTCGTCGTTTGGCGATACTCTTTGTTATCACTTAAGTATTTGGTGCGGTGCAATACCGTGAACTAAAACTTTTGTATGAGGGTATTACCGTGATCGAACCTAAACAGTTCAACAAATTTTCTGTATCTATAATTTTCATTACATTATTCTGTTTGATCTCATTTACTGTTAATGCTCAGGTACCGATAGTATCTGTAAAAAATGGTAAGACGAATGTACCTGTAACAGCTTATCGTTGGGTGTTGGAAGAAAATCAAAATTACACCATTAAACCGGGTGTAACATGCAATCCTGGTAGTCCAACATCAAATTACACCGACTGTCTCTCAGTAAAATTTCATAAAAGTTATATGAATGTTGTCGCACAGGGACGAGGTGCACTACCAAATCTGGATCCATTAAAGAGCTACTTTATTTCGGTTTTACCCGATAAGAATCAATCTCAAAATATGAGTGGTGCTCAAATCGCAGCAGGCCAACTCGCTGTTAGTGTTATAACCACAACTAACAGATTACCGTCAGCACAAATTCGAATATTTGTATTTAATGATAATCAGCCTGCCAATAATACACCCGAAGCGGGAGAGCCTGGTTTGGCTGGGTTTAGCATTGTGTTAGAAGATGCCGGCGGTCATTATGGTATTTCTGCGCAACAAATAAATAAAGATTTATATGGCAATCCTTTAGGAACAACCTATCAGCCAGGTTCCGATCCGAATATCGATCCAGTTGCTAGCATTGCAACAATGGGAAATGGCACAATTCTAACCGATGCTAATGGTATCGCGATAATTGATAATATAGCTCCCGGTAAGTATGGCATTCTTGCCGTTCCTCCAACAGGTACAAATTATTCACAAACATCCACTATTGAAGGCACTCACATTATTGATGCTTGGGTGTTAGCAAATGAACCACGGTTCTTTGCAGAATTCGGCCCACCGGGGCCTCATGTTTTTATTGGCTTTGTTGATATGGATCCGGTATCCAATCCATCAAAATTAACCGGTGCCGGTGTTACGCTTAGCGGTCAGGTTCACGGAATCCATAATTCACGTCCACCGGTTATTACATTTCCGGATGGACCTCCCGTTCCGGCCTGTGTGGTTGCACTTAATGAAAATAATATTCTCGGCATCAGTAATAACCTGCATGTGACAAAATGTGATGCTAAGAGTAATTACAGTATTCCAAATGTTCCACCGGGTGTTTATACCTTAACAATCTGGGATGACAATCTGGATTTTATTTTTGGATCTAACATCGTGACAGTTGGAACCGTGAATCAGGTTATAAATCCGAATGTATTTGCTTGGTTTGCCCGTATTGAACAAAGAGTTTTTTATGATGCTAATGGTGATGGTATTTGGCAAAAAACCGGTGCAAATCCTGAAAAAGCAATTCCCGATGTTGTCACAAATATTCGTTGGCGTGATGGCACAATTTATCAAACCATGCCAACCGACACTACAGGTGAAGCACCTTATGATCAGGTGTTCCCATTTTTTAGTTGGTTAGTCGCTGAAGTTGATTACAGTCGATTTAAAGCAACCGGTGTATCAGTAACAGTTGATGCTGGTGGTACACTTGTAAACCCTGCTACCGATATACTCGTTCCTCAAGATCAAACCGGTGTTCCTGGCGCTTCAACTGACGGAACATTCCGCACAGAAACCGGTCCTGTTTTAACTCAAGCCTTTCAAGGATTTTTAGGCTTAACCAATATTATCGAATGGGGTAAACAGGTTTATGCCCGTGGTGAAAATGGTGGTATTACCGGTATTGTATATTATGCAGTAACACGTGCTGAAAATGATCCACGTTATGCAGTTCCTGAAGTGTGGGAGCCTGGCATCGCTCGAATTCAGCTTGCCTTATACAAATCAACAGCGACTGCATTAAAAGCAGATGTTGATAACTATCCCTTTGGTTGGAAAACAGGTGGAGTTAAAGGCATTGAAGATTTTGATTACAATGCTAATGGCACATTTGATATGGGTGATGCCATTCAAATAACAACAACCGATAGTTGGGATGATAATTTTCCAACAGGCTGTGTCGGCGATAATTTCAGACCAAATAATGAAACGACAGCAGATTGTTTTGATGGATTACGTAATTTTAATCAAGTTAGACCAGGCGTATTTGATGGTGGTTATGCCTTTACTGGAGTAACGGCTGGTGAATATATCGTAGCCACTGGTGATCATCCTGCCTACAAAACCGTTAAGGAAGAAGATAAAAATGTCGATTTTGGTGCAACTTTTATCATCCCAAATTTATTACCACCAAGCTGTGTTGGATCGCGCGTACGTCGCCCGGCTGCAGCAAATGTTCCGGTAAATGTACCAGCTAATTTTTCATTATTCCCTGTTACGGGTGCAACACCATTAAATTCAGGTACGCCAACACCATTGTGTGATGAAAAGCTGGTGCTATTAAATGACGGTAAAAATGCAACAGCCGATTTTTACATGTTCACTGATGTGCCTGTTTCAGGTCATATTATGGGATTTATAGCGAATGATCTGGCAAATGAATTTGATCCAAACTCACCTAATTTTGGTGAAAAATATCCACCACCTTTTATGCCTGTATCAATTCGAGATTGGCAAGGGAATGAAATTGGTCGAACCTATTCTGATAAGTGGGGACACTTTAACGTACTCGTTCCATCAACTTATACGGCTAACTTACCGACTTCCAGCGGTATATCACCAAACATGTTGATAACCTGTATGAATGATCCCGGCCCCATTATAAATTCAAACGGAACATCACAACTCGATCCGTTTTATAAACGTCAATACTCGCAGTTTTGTTACACCTTTGATTATATGCCGGGTATAACTACTTATCTTGATACACCCGTATTACCAGTTTCTGCCTTTGCCGGTGTTGGTCAAAATGCACTGGATTGTGAATATGAATCGGGTACACCGGTAATATCAACAACACAAGCGGGTACTCAAGTTGGTCCACGTGTTGTCAAATCGGGTGATTTACTAACGATTACTTCGGCTGGATTTATCGATGTTATTAATCCGAAAGCGGGTTTATCAGCAACAGAGCCCCCAACAATTGTTCGTGACTATTCATTTGGTCCTGCATCGATACCAGCAGCTGATCTCGCGCAACCACCACTTACAGGTAAAATCACAATCGATGGCAAAGCCATTCCTGTAACAACCTGGACTGATGGTGTGATTTTGGTGGCCATTCCACGCAGTGGTAATCTTGAAATTATCCGGGCTGATGGTAAACGATCACAAGTGGGTATTCATGTTACGGTTGGTGGTACCACTAGCTGGGTTACACAGGGGTCTACTATACAACAAACAATTGATGCTGCTGTTCCCGGTAGTTTAGTTATCGTGCCACCGGGTAATTATGAAGAAATGGTGGTAATACATAAGCCAATTCGATTACAAGGATCTGGTTCAACAACAATTATTAATGCAAACAATGTTCCGTCTGCTAAATTAGCTGCATGGGATGTTACCGTTGCGAATGCGGTTGCAAGCGGTTCAGTAACTTTGCTACCAAATCAAATTGTAAACGGTGCACCAACTCCTATACAAACAACCATGTTTGCAGAGCAGGGTGCCGGGATAATTGTGCTAGCAAAAGATGCTCTAGTGGGAGCGGGTGGTTTTGGTAAAGTTGCTATTGTTGATCCAACAACGAATCAACCAGTTATTGTTCAGGATAAAAACGGTACTGATATCCCATTAATGGAAACAGTCGCCAGAATTGATGGAATTTCAGTAACAGGGTCAGGTAATGGCGGTGGTATTGTTGTTAATGGTTTTGCGAAAGATTTAGAAATCAGTAACACCCGGGTGTATGGCAACTTTGGTATTTATTCCGGTGGTATTCGTGTGGGACATCCGACCTTACTAACAAATCCTGTTGCTGGTCCGAATGATTATGTCGATGCCAAAAATGGTAATATAAAAATTCATCATAATTATATTTCTGGCAATGGTGCGAGTAATGGTACTGGTGGTGGTATCAGTATGAATCCGGGATCAAAGTCTTATGAAATTTCTCGAAACTATGTTTGTGGTAACTTTACTTCCGGAAATGGTGGAGGGATATCACAATATGGTTTAGGTGATCCTGTTGGCAAAACCGGCATATCAACTATTGCACATAACACTATCGTATTTAATGAATCTTACCGACAACAAAATGCAGTTTCAGGTGGCGGTATTCATTTAACCGGTGCACCGTCATTACTTGGAGCTTTAAAATTAGGAACCGGTACTGGTGATGTCGTTATTGATTCAAATTTAATTCAAGGTAACTATGCCGGATCTGGAAATGGAGCGGGCATTAATCTGACTAATGTGAATGGCAGTGAAATTAGTGGCGCTTTTAAAACCTGGAATCATATAACAATAACGAATAATATTATCACAAATAATGTTGCCGGACTTGCCGGTGGTGGTATATCACTCGCTGATGCTGCACGGGTTTCGATAATTAACAATACTGTTGCACATAATGACAGTAGTGCGACCAGTGGTGATGCATTCTGTACCATTGCTAATGCCAATAATGTTTGTGGTCCGAAATTATCATCACCACAACCTTCTGGCATTGTATCCTATGCTCACTCTGCAACTCTTAAAGCTGCAATTGTAGCGAATACTGTTAATTTAACTACAGCAGAGCAACTTAAATACGGCAGTTTCTCAAATCCAAAACTGGTTAATAATATCATTTGGAAAAACCGTTCATTCTTTTTCAGAGTGAATGCCGGTAATCTGATAACACCATTTGAACTGGTACCCTACATAAATCCAAATCAAGCAACTAATCCTGCTTTAGCCGGTATTTATGATTTTGCTGTTTTAGGGGCAACTGGAAAATTGGAATCCAGTTACAGTTTATTAACCGATACCGGTGGTATAGCAACTAACATTGGTCCAGATGTGGATGTGAATGCCAAACCGGCATTTGCCAATGGTTATTTCAACGCAGGAATCAATGACATAGTAACAACATTAAATCCAGCAAGTTTACTCGATGCACAACCTGCATTTGATGAAGGCGGCAATTTTGTTGACCTTCGTTATGGGCCATTGTCGTTAAGCTTACCGAATATTGGAACTTCGACATCCGGTAGTAATTATCACGTAACCGGAGTCAGTTCGGCGATTGGCCTGGCTCACGCCGGATATTCTGGTAGTCTGGATCAAGTAAACAATGATATTGATAATGATGCACGTTCTCGATCAGGCATCGATAGTGGTGCAGATCAGTTTTCATTGAGAGCGCCGGTGATGATTAATGGCATTGCCATAAATAATTTCACAACGCTAGCCTTAACCGGAAAACCAAAACCAGAAAAACCTGCAAGCCCAAAACCGGTAGAATCAAAACCGGTAATTTCAAA
>CAYOHQ010000081.1:0-10985 GCA_964403805.1 uncultured Thioalkalispiraceae bacterium
TTACTTGCTGATTCTGTACAATCTCGTAATTTATTTGATTTAATGATCTTAATAAAAGACTACGGCTTAACATTGGAAAAACTGGAATTGTTTGTTAAAACATTGGGCCACATTGATGATCCGGAACATTATCGAGCCGTCTTAACAGGAATAATCCCGCTTGATAATAATGATGAAGGATTAAAACTAGTAAACGTAGATTTTGATATTAATAAAATATATCAATTTTTTGATGAATTATATGCACAACAGGATATTAAAAAAGCCAGCGAGTTTTATTCAAATAACGAGTACTAAATTTATTTCTGAAATTTATCTTGTTATTTTTCTTCCGTTTCTTCTTCTGTTTCTTCTTCGCTTTCTTCCACCTCAACCCCTTCAACAAACTTACATTCTTTTTGCGGGCAGACTTTTTCAGTGCCACGACGTTTAGTAGTTTTCAGAGTAAGCATGGGGAAACCGCAGTCGGGACATGTTGCATCGAGGGGTTCATTCCAGACAGCATAGGTACAATCGGGATAGTGTTCACAGGAATAGAATATTTTGCCATTGCGAGATTTTCGCATTAGCATATTGCCTTTATGGCACTCGGGGCACTTAACGCCCATGTCTTTTGGTTTTTCTAATGGTTCGATATGCTTGCAATCGGGATAACTGCTGCAACCGATAAACTTGCCGTATTTACCATGACGAATAATTAAATCGGCATTGCAATCAGGGCATTTTCGATCCACAGTTTCTGGTTCAGTATCAGCATCATCGCCAACATTACGGGTGTAATCGCATTCCGGATAGGCTGTGCAGCCGACAAAACGGCCACGCCTGCCTAAACGAATTGATAAAGGTGCTTCACATTTTGGACATTTCTCATCCATCGCTTCATGGGTAACATCTTTGCGATCAACATTGGCTTCTTTATCGACACATAATTCTTTAAAGGGATACCAGAATTCTTTCATTAATGGTATCCAGTCTTTTTCTCCGCGGCTGATTTCATCTAACTCGTCTTCGAGTTTGGCGGTAAAATCGTAATCGACATACTTTGTAAAATGCAGTGTAAGAAACCGATTTACCACACGCCCGACATCGGTTGGAGTAAACCGTTTTTTTTCTAATTCAACGTATTCACGATTACGCAATGTTGAAATAATTGAAGCATAGGTAGATGGTCGTCCGATACCGTATTCTTCCAGCGTTTTAACCAGACTGGCTTCTGTAAACCGCGGTGGTGGTTCGGTGAAATGCTGATCGGTGCGGGTTTCTGTTAGTTTAACTATTTCACCTTCTTCCATCGCGGGTAATATACCGTCATCGTCCTGGTGTTTATTATCATCAGTACTTTCCTGATAAACTGCCATAAAGCCCGGTTCTACAATCACTGAACCGTTAGCTCTAAATGTAATTTTATCGCCTGCAATTAGATCAACTGCAACGGTATCCATTGTTGCGTGAATCATTTGACAAGAGATGGTTCGCTTCCAGATTAAATCATACAAGCGATGTTGATCTTTGGATAAATGTTTTTTAATTTCTTTGGGCACAGCACGAATCGATGTTGGTCGAATCGCTTCATGTGCTTCTTGCGCATTACGGGCTTTGGTTTTATAGGTTGGTGAAACATCGGGTACGTTTTTAGCTCCGTACTTTTCACCGATAAAAGCACGAATATCATCCAGCGCTTCTTGCGCTAAACTCACCGAGTCGGTACGCATATAAGAAATTAAACCATTGGTTTCACCGTCTATTTCAATACCTTCATAAAGCTGTTGCGCAACACGCATGGTTCGACTTGCAGAAAAACCGAGTTTACGAGATGCTTCTTGTTGCAAGGTGGACGTTGTAAATGGTGCAGATGGATTGCGTTTACGTTTTCGCTTGGTAACTTTACTTATTAGTAATTCACCATTGGCTGCTTTGTCGATGTCTTTCTTGGCTTTATCGGCTTTTTTAACATCGTTAATATCAAACTGTTTTAATTTGTTACCATCAAGACGCGTGAGCTTGCCAATAAATGCCGATTTGCCATGTATTAAATCGGCTTCGATTGTCCAGTATTCTTTGGGTTCGAATTTTTCAATTTCCAGTTCGCGCTCGACAATCATTCGAAGCGCCGGGCTTTGCACTCGACCGGCTGAAAGACCTCGACGAATTTTTTTCCATAACAGTGGCGATAAATTAAAACCAACTAAATAATCTAATGCGCGTCGTGCGAGTTGTGCATTAATGAGTTCCTGTGATAATTCACGCGGATTTGCTACTGCTTCGTTAACGGCTTTTTTGGTTATTTCATGGAATGCAACGCGGCTAATGTTTTTATCTTTTAACAATCCGCGTTCTTTTAACAGCTCATGCAGATGCCATGCAATGGCTTCGCCTTCGCGATCCGGATCCGTTGCAAGATAAAGATTTTTTGCTTTTTTTAAGGCTTTAACAATGGCATCGACGTGCTTTTCATTTTTTTCAATGATCTCATAGACCATTGCAAAATCGTCATCGGGTTTTACCGCGCCTTCTTTAGGCCGTAAATCTCGCACATGACCATACGAGGCTAAAACTTCAAAACCTTTACCCAGGTATTTTTTGATAGTTTTTGCTTTCGCAGGTGATTCTACTACTACTAAACTTCGTTCTATTGCCATTGCTTTACAGACTCCTAACTTACTGTTGTAAATTAGTTATTTGATTTAATTATTATTATTTATATTATTAAATTTGCCTGACTGCTTATTTTAAAATTGCTAGTCAGGCATGCTCAAATTGATCGCTGTATTTCTTTTATTAAAATATTACTATTTTTTTAATGTAAACAACTGCCGGATTCTTCTTCAAACACTTTATCTTCCATCCATGCAAATGCGGCTTCACTACCGGGTTGATTAAACAACACCATGAGTATAACCCATTTTAATTGTTCCATATCGATTTCATCAAAATCCAGAGCCATCACTCTGTCGATAACGATTTCGCGTGAGTGATGATCCAGCATACCGGTTTGTTCTAAAAATAAAATAAAACCTCGGCATTCTGTATCTATTTTTTCAATTTCAAATTCTGTGTATAAGCGCATCGACGTTGCATTACAGGCAACATTATGGACACCCAATTCACTGTGGTTTGATAATCCACTTAACCAGTCAAATGCTCTGCTAATTTCACTTTTGCGAAAACCGGCATTTTTTAATTCTAATCTTAATTTGTCTTCTGTTGGATCAAATTCAATGTCGTCATTTATGTAATTTTCAAACAGGTACATTAATACATCTAATATAGTTTCTTTCATCGTTATTCCCCCGTTTAGATTACTTACCTATTTATGTAAACCTTGTGTCACTAAGCTCGAGAATAGCCCCCCCCAATTGCCGGATTGATGTAGCCTCTTAATTCCAATACTAACAGCATGGAGCAAACTGCGTCTGCAGTCAATCCACACCTATTTATGACCATATCGACGCTGGTTGGTTCAAATCCGATGACTTCGAGGACTTTTTGGTAGTCTTCATCAAGATCTCCGGTATTATTTGTTGTATTTGTTAGTAATGAATAATCTTCATTATTACCACTTTTAATTTGTGATAAATTGTCTAACATCACCGATCCGATACCCTGAAACTCTTCAAGCACATGCTGCGCCGTTTCTACAAGCTTAGCACCTTCACGAATCAATGCGTTACAACCTTTTGCTTGAGGGTGATGAATTGAACCCGGCACTGCAAATACCTCACGACATTGCTCAACAGCCAGCCTTGCGGTAATTAAGGAACCGCTTTTAAGTGCGGCTTCAACCACTAATACCCCATAACTTAGACCACTAATGATACGGTTTCGGCGTGGGAAATTGCCGGGTGACGGCGCTGTTCCGAGTGGATATTCACTGATAAGTGCGCCTTTCTCGGTCATTTTATGAGCGATATCTTTGTGTTTTGCTGGATAAACGCGATCCAATCCTGTGCCCATCACCGCTATTGTTGCGCCATTTGCTGCCAAAGCACCTTCATGACTGGCAGCATCAATACCCAAAGCCAGGCCGCTAACGATACTGAAGCCCATGGTTGAAAGATGTTTTGCAAATGCAAAAGCAGTTTCACTGCCGGTTTTACTTGGGTTTCGTGATCCAACAATGGCAAATGGATTAAGTGATAATGCTGATAATTGCCCATAGACATACAATACTGGTGGTGGATCACTGATCTCACGTAATAATGCTGGGTAGCGATCATCATCCAAAGTCAGGATATGGGCTAAATCCTGTTCAGCCCAGCTAAAGTCCGCATCCAGTAGTGACCAATCCGGTGATTTTAAAAAATTAAGTGATTTTGTTTTGAGTCCAATTGCTGCTAAATCGCTTGGACTTACTGCAAAAATGGCTTCAGGTGAGCCAAACTGTGCAACGAGTTTACTATAGGTTTTGGTGCCAACACCCGGTGTTCTGGCTAGCATCAACCAATAACGGTATTTCTGTTGTTGTTCAGTTGTGAGCATGCAGTAGTGGCCTGTATCCTAATCCCAGGAATTTATATTTTACTTATAATATCCTATTCTATTGTAAGCTACTCTGGCAATAAAAAAGCCGGTACAAATTTTGTACCGGCTTTTTAGTTAAACTGATTTTAAAACTATTCGTTATGGGTTTCTTACTGAATCAAGAACTTTTAATGCCCGTTCTGATTCCATAATCAGACCGTAACTCAATTTTTCAAATACACGAAATACCATTAACATACCTGCACGTTCTTCGGGTAATAAAACATCGTCGCCTGTTTTGTTATCACGAACATAGGTTCCTGCTTGATAAACGGCGAGAACATGGCCTACTTCAACACCCTGTTTTTCTCCCCTATTTAATACCACAACATTGTATTGCCCTATTTGAGTTAAGCCGTCATATACTGCAATAATTTTCCCAACAACTTTATGACGTGGTGCTCGAGGAAAGAAGTTAAAATCAATTTTTTGCTCTAAATGCGCAATTAAATTATCACCCGTCAATACTTCTTTTCGTGCTCTTGTGATAATAATAGTTGATGGATCAGCAACTCGAACCATTCGGGCATCAGCAATATCTTGTGCTTCATAACCCAATATTTCTTCAGTTTCAGGATCAACATAGGCATCACCTTTACGGACTACAATATATTCAATTTGTTGTTCATCTTTAACATTGCGAACATAGACCCGATCACCCTGTCCATTGACCAAATGAGTCTCTTTACTTGAAAAAACATAAGGCGCTTCTTCGAATTGTTTTTCCGTTAATACCCGCGGATTTGAGATAAATGCAGCAATGACACTTCTTGGTAAGGTATCGATTGCTTGATTTAAATTCTCTAAGCGAATAGTTGGTTTCAGTTTAACGGTGCCCACACCAGCCGGTAGCGTTGGGCGTGTTCCTGCTGAACCCTCGAGGGTTAAATACGGTTTACCATCGACATAATATAACAGTATGACATCACCAGGGTAAATCAGGTGTGGATTTCGAATTTGAGTGTTAATGTGCCACATTTCAGGCCATAACCAGGGATTTTTCAGGAACTTAGCGGATAAATCCCATAATGTATCGCCTTTTTTAACGACATAGCGTTCTGAGCGGTCGGGTTGTACAACATCAGGAATGGTGGATTCAACCTCAGCCGGGGTAAATGGTTGCTCAACAGGTTCAGGCAATGGCATTACTTTGGGTGCAGGCTCTTCTTTGGGTGTCGAACTACAAGCAGTTAAACTTACGGTAATAGCCAAGGTTAGGATTGGTAAATAATGACCTGGTTTATAATCTGGCTTATGATTGTCGTACATGGGTAATCCTCGTGTAACAGCTCATCTATTGAATTTAGCAATTTTTGCCCTAATTATTCTATAATAGTTGTATAACGGCAGTTTTCTAATTAATTTAAGTCGTCTGATAAATTAAATGCTAAATTGAGACCTGTTTTTGCTGTTCGCTTATATTATTTTCAGTATTATGTTCATAATGTTAGCAGCTTTTTCTAAACTTGTTTATAAAATATGCCAAAAATGTATGTCAGTTTTAAATATACTCCATTATCCAGATAGTCGTCTCCGAACTATGGCAAAACCCGTCACAGAAATAAATGATGAGATTCGCCAACTCGTCAGCGATCTGCTTGAAACAATGTATCAAGCACCGGGCATCGGTCTGGCTGCTACTCAGGTAGATGTGCATTTACGTGTCATTGTTATTGATATTTCTGAGGAAAAAAATAACCCTTTAATACTCATAAATCCTGAAATAATTTCGAGGGACGGCACAGAAAAGTCCGATGAAGGCTGTCTTTCAGTTCCAGAGATTTATGAACCGGTCGAACGTGCTGAACACGTCGTCGTTAAGAGCCAAACACTCGAAGGCACAGAAATTAAAATTGATGCGCATGAGCTACTCGCCGTATGCATTCAACATGAAATGGATCATTTAATTGGAAAACTATTTGTCGATTATTTAAGTGAAATGAAACGCAATCGAATAACAAAAAAATTAATAAAATTACAAAAAATAAATGCCAGCGGATAATTTAAAAATTATTTTTGCTGGTACACCCGATTTCGCTGCAATTGCACTGGCTGATTTAATAAAATCACAACACGAAATTGTAGCCGTCTATTCACAGCCCGATCGCCCCAAAGGACGCGGCCGTAAACTGCAAGCAAGTCCGGTTAAATTACTGGCACTGGAACATGACATTCCTGTCGAACAACCATTAAATTTTAAATCAGCCGAAAGCATAGAAACTCTTGCCAATTATAATGCCGATATCATGATTGTTGCGGCTTATGGTTTATTATTACCAGAAATAGTATTAACTACACCACAATACGGTTGCCTGAATATTCATGCATCGTTATTGCCCGCATGGCGTGGCGCAGCTCCTATTCAACGCGCGATTCTTGCTGGCGATAAACAAACCGGAATTACCATTATGCAAATGGATATCGGTCTTGATACCGGCGATATGTTGAATAAAATTACCTGTGATATTTCAGAGACTGATAACGCCAGCAATCTGCACGATAAGTTAGCCATATTAGGCGGCCCATTACTACTTGAAACAGTATCAGCACTGCAAAATAATAAATTAAAATCGGAAAAACAAAATGCGGCATTAACTAGCTATGCCACCAAACTCAGCAAAGCCGAAGCAAAAATAAACTGGTCCGAGCCAGCCGATACTATTTTATTGCAAATTCGTGCATTTAATAGTTGGCCAGTTGCACAAACTAATATTAACGATCACGTTATTCGGATTTGGCAAGCGGAAAAACATGAATTTAATTCTGATAAAACAAAACCAGGAACAATAGTAGCTGTCAATAAAAAAAATATCGTTGTAGCCTGTGGTAAAGATGCAATTTCAATTTTAAACCTACAAAAAGTCGGTAGCAAAGCTATGGCAACATCCAATTTTTTAAATGGCCATGCCGATCTTGTTGCAGTTGGAAATTGTTTTACTTAGAATATAAAAAAGCTTACTGAATATCATTCAGTAAGCTTTTAAATTTAAATCTATTTTTGTAAATAAAACTATTTTACGGTAATTTGAATTTTCTTCGATACTACTGGAGGATTATGAGGCACGTGAGATTTGTCTCCCATAATTAACTGTAGTGTATGAGTCCCTTTTGGCAAAGTAACTTCAACTTCAGTTTGACCACCACCAAAATGTTTCACATTTTTGCCCATAGGTGAATTAAATGCTGGTAATTTGCCATCAATAATTAAATGATGGTGACCAGTATTGGCTTTAACAGTACCTGCCGGAGCAACACCCATACCACGTAATCCAAATTTTACGGTAAATTTTTCCGCTACAGTCGAACCCGTTGTTGGACTGATAATATACACTAACGCACCATCGGGAGATGACGTGCGTGGCATGCCGGCGAAAGAAACCGAACTTAGTGATAACAATGTGGTTGATATTAATAATATTTTGAATAGTGTCTTCATACTCTGTTCCCTTTTTTACTACATTGAATTAGCGCGTAAAATAATTATAAAAATGATAACACTGTAAATGTCTTGCAACATTATCAATCTTCCCTGCGCAAATTGTCTATGATATAAACTTCTATTTCAATCAAAAGAATACAAATAGATAAGAAATATCGATAAATGGCTACAGTTAGTCACTTTATAATATTACCGTTTTGTTACATGGTTTTCATACTGCGGTAAATCATCAGTTACGGTTTCCCAATTTGCTTTTGAGCCAACAAAAATATGTGCAGTTGGACGTTCACTAATATTAGACTTTATTAATCCTAGACGAATTCTGGTTATGTCATGATGCTCTGCTTGTTGACTCATGATCGGTGAGCCGCAGGTTTTGCAAAAATATTTAGTCTGACCGGGAGTTGCCTGATAGCCAGTCATATTATCCTCACCGCAAACAAACTTAAAATTTTTGCGTGCAACATTGGCATTAGTTGCAAATGCGCTACCCTGCGCTTTACGGCATAATGAGCAATGACACATAATAATGTCATTAATAGGGCCATTTATTTCAAACTTTATATTACCGCATAAGCAACTGCCAATATACTGATTTGAGTGGGTCAAATAATTTACTCCAAATTTAAAACAGTTATAAATATTCTTTTAATGCTTTACGTTGTTGCCCGAACTCATCAAAGTTTGCACCATCTAACCACGCGATAAACATTGCTTTTAACTTTGGCCACTCAGAATCAATAATAGAATACCATGCTGTATCCCGGTTACGACCATCAATAACCATAGCTTGTCTGAAAATACCTTCAAACTGAAAACCCAGTCTTAAAGCTGCCGCTTTTGATGGCTCATTTAATGAATTACATTTCCATTCATAACGACGATAGCCAGCCTCAAATATTTTTTTCATCATTAAATACATTGCTTCGGTAGCAATAGTCGATCGTTGTAATGCCGGTGAATAACTTAAATGTCCAATCTCAATTGAGCCTGCTGCAGGGTTAATTCTTAAGTAGGCCGCGACACCGAGTGCAATTTCTGTTTTTAAATCAACTATCGCATAAAATTGTTGCTCATCTTGCGCTACAAACTTATGCAGTAACTCACAATATTCTTTTATATTCTCAAAAGGGCCATAAGGTAAATAAGTCCACATCAATCCGCGCTTATCTTCGGCCGCCGATTCAAATAATCTTTGGCCGTGTTGTTTAATATCTAGTGGCTCAATTCGACAATACTGACCTTGCAATAATTCATGGCTCGGGAATTCCGGTGCAGTCCATTTAGGAACTTCGAAACCAACAAGCTGGCCAAATTGATTAATATTATCTTTCATAAAACGCTCACCAAACCAGATAACTATTTATTTTTCTTGTTATTTAATATTTTTTCATTGCAGCTTTTTGCTGCGTTAATAATATAATTTTTATTTTCCATGATTTTATTAATTTCTGAAAATTGATAATCTGTCATTATTTTAGTTTGTGTGCATTTACATACTGCTGTTTGGTGTTGTTTTACCTGTTTTAGAATTTTACCGTATTTATCTGATTCTTTTTTAATATTTTCTTTTTCAATAATGTGTTTCATATTACTGTTAACGGCAGATGAAACACAGGAGTCTACTGAAGTTTTGTATAATTCCTCGCTCCATCCATTTTCAAAAGCATTTTCTTTAGCGAAGCTGTTTGTTGATAGTGTAAAGGCGAGACAAAGTAAAATTGTTTTAAAAAAAATCATTGCTATTCCAGACAGCTTGAATTAATTTAGATCGGATATTTGAGTAAGTTCGTAACTGAAGTCAATGTGTTTTTTTTCAATTAGCGCATCATGTTTGCAAAATTTAATGCCATTTGTTTCTAAAAAATTTTCTATCAAATTGACTACGGTTGAATCGGCACCAACGTCAAGTGAAATCATATAGTTCGAATAATGTTGCTTAATTTTTGGTGTATGTAATTTAACAGTATGTAATGAGATTGAATTTAACAGTGAACCGGGATCATCAGTGAAACGAGCCGCATTAAGATTGCTGTATTCAGCTTCATCAGAATAGTTATCTAATATATACCGTTTACTTTTTATTTCGATTCCTGCTTTTTTTAGATTGTGTGATAATGCATCAATGATAGGCTCAGGCCCACCAATGGTGCTTTGCATCTTATCTGATAACAGCACCGAGGTAGTTGCAGACCAAAAATTATTTGTTTTCATCAACGCATCCTTTTTCGTTCTGTTATATATATTAAACAGTTAATAAAAGTAAGTAACGAGAATGATAGTTATTAAATTACTACTTAATAAATCTCTAATTTAACTTAAAGCAGTGATTGGACTTTTTCGACAAACAACGCCATATCATTACGTTTACCAATGGTAATTCGCAAATAATTATTAATTTTCGGTTTATCAAAGTAGCGTACTAGAATACCATTTTCTTTTAATTGTGTATACAAATCAGCAGCGGATTTAGTTTTATGTTTAACAAAAACAAAATTCGTTTTTGACGGCAACACTGTAAAAGATAATTTAGTAAGCTCGCAGCTTAACCAGTCTCTGGTGGCAATTATATCGCTACAGCATTTATTAAAATAGACAGAGTCATCAATTGCAGCGACTGCTCCCTCAATTGCCAGTAAATCCAGTGGATACGAATTAAAAGAGTTTTTGACTCGTTCTAAACCCGCAATTAATTGACTATCACCGATGGCGAAACCAACTCGCAAGCCTGCCAGTGAACGTGATTTGGACAAAGTTTGTATCACTAATAAATTTGGATATTTATCGATTAACGCGATACAACTTTTCCCACCAAAATCAATATAAGCTTCATCCACAATAACTACTACATCAGGGTTTTGTTGTAAAATTTTCTCAACATTGGATGTCTCCAGATACAAACTGGTGGGCGCGTTTGGATTGGGGAAAATAATTCCGCCATTAATTTTTGGAATACTGTCTATATCTATTTCAAAATTAGAATTTAAAACAAAACATTGATACTGTATTTCAAATAAATTACAGT